>NZ_JAAHGU010000077.1:0-32787 GCF_010692685.1 Okeania sp. SIO2F5
TTTGGAGATGTCTATTGGTAAGGTAAGTTCCGGCAACTGATGATTTGCGATCGCTTCTTACACCATGCTATCAGTCTAAATACTTACTCAACTTTTACCATCTTTGCATACTACATTTTGTCGCACAGAATGTGGGTTCCAATGGATAAACTATAAGTCTGGAAAATAACCCCAAAATATTTTGTGGTTTACTCAAACAAAAAGTTCTGTAATTATGCGATGGTTGAACCCAACTCAGTATAAAATAGACTATTTAAAATAGTAATATCTAAAATAAGTATGGTTTTTAATTGGTTCCGTCGTCAGTATAATGACAGCTCAGACAAAACTTCAAAGGAGACATCTAAACCTGAAGCTGAAAAAGAACAGAAAGAACAGGCAGAAGATAAAGTTGAATCACAAGCAAAATCAACAGAAGAGTCAGGACAGACAACAGAAGATTATTTGAGTTGGGCTAAAGCAGCTTACAAAAATCTTCAAGAAAAGAAAAAAAATGATTCACAAGAATCTCAAATCGCTACAGAGACTTCTGATGTAGAGGAAAAGTCAGAAAGTGAAACACCCTCAACAGAGACAAAAAACGAGCCAATCATATCAAATCCTCTTCCAATAATAGAGCATATTGCAGCAGAAAAAACAGAACCCACAGAAACAGATACCCTGGTTAAACCAGTCCCAATAGTAGAGGAAATCCCCTCTAGCCAAACAAAACCGACCGAAGAAGAAACTCAACTCAAGCCAGATTCAACTGTTGAAGAAACTCAAACATCAGAACAACTACCTTTCTGGGCTAAGACTCAAGCAGAAAGACAAGCAAGAGTAGAGCGTCTCAAAGAAACAGCCATAGAAGAACCAGAACCAGAAACTCTTGAGAAAACAACCGTAGAAATAGAACTAGAAGAAATAGACCCCCTAATACTTGATGAAGCATTTCTCTGGTCAGCAGAAATTTTAGCAGCTCAAGGACGTCGCCCGGATCAAGTTTCTGTAGAAGAAATTTCTTGGCTGACGAAATTACGACAAGGCTTAGATAGAACTCGACGCAACTTACTCAATCAATTACGGGCAATTGTTGGCCAAGGACCGCTAAATCAAGATGCGGTGATGGAAATAGAGTCAATGTTACTGCAAGCTGATGTAGGAGTAGAAGCAACAGACTTAGTTATAGAAACCCTACAAAATAAATTGCGTGAAGAAGTTTTACCCCCAGAAGAAGCGATCGCCTATCTGAAAAGCATTTTAAGGGATATCCTAGATCAGCCATTCAAAGATGCTGAAACAATTAGTCCTGCCTACAACTTAACTTTTGTCCCAGAAAAGGATACCTTGAATATTTGGCTGGTTAATGGTGTAAATGGGGCAGGTAAAACTACAACTATCGGTAAAATTGCTCATTTAGCTACCAAATCAAACTACAGATGTTTAATTGCAGCAGCAGATACATTTCGAGCAGCAGCAGTAGAACAGTTGAAAATTTGGGGACAACGGAGTGAAGTAGAAGTAATTGCTAATGCAGGAAAAAATACCGATCCAGCAGCGGTAGTGTTTGATGCTATAGTAGCTGCTCAAGTCAGAAATACAGAATTATTACTGGTGGACACTGCTGGAAGACTACAAAACAAGAAAAATTTGATGGACGAACTGAGTAAAATCCACCGCATAGTGCAGAAAAAAGCACCAGATGCAGTGGTGGAATCTCTACTGGTTTTAGATGCTACACTTGGTCAAAATGGTTTGCGACAAGCAGAAGTATTTGCAAAAGCTGCTAAACTTAGCGGAGTAGTCTTGACAAAACTTGATGGAACTGCTAAGGGTGGTGTTGCACTAGCTGTTGTTAAGCAACTAGGTCTACCGATTCGTTTTATTGGTGTGGGAGAAAGTCTAGAAGACCTCCGTCCATTTTCTAGTTATGAGTTTGTTGAAGCTCTTTTGAGTGGTTAAATATTCAGCACTCTTAATTGTTGAATATTGGTAAAGGTATGGTACTAGCAGTAGTGAAAAAACGGATGTATTTTTCGGTATTAAGTGTAGAAGTAATTAAGGTGGAAGTGTCAGACTATATAATTTTTATTTTCCTATGAGATGATAGTGTTGTTTGGGATATTTTTTAAGTTAAGAATTATCCTTGAAATTTACTTTGAACTACAGGAAATAAAAATAAACAAGCTAAATGTTGATATTTTTTTCAGTATCTAGTAACAATTAGTATGAAAAATAACTTAAAATCTAGCTGTGGAAAAAAAATCAATATAGCAGCAATATTATTAATACTTTGACGCTGAAAAAAAACTGATATAGACAAATTTATTGTTTGGTAACTGAACCTTAATTATTGTTTGCTCTTCATCTAAAAAATAATATTTATAGCAGAAGGAAGAAGGAAAAATCTTACGTTGTCTGAGTGTTAAACTTTTGAGCAGTCCTAACCTTTGCTTCAACTTCTATGTTTATATATACGAAGCCTAGAAAAAATAAAATATTGAATATTAATTAAAACTATAGTAGTGATGCTTAATATCATTTTATATTGGTCAAAAAAATATACTTATTTTGTAATATTATTGGCTCAAATTAGAACTAAAAATTTCCCAATAGCAAGAAAAATTCAGCATAAATTTTACAAAAATCGTAATTCAAGCAAAAATCAATAATTTCAAATATCATCTATGAAAAAGATAAACATTAGATAAAAAAAAACATAAATTAATCATTTATTTTGAGCTGATAATTTTATAATTATGGTAAAAAAATCGTAAGCATTCAGCCGTCAGCCATGAGCTATCAGCTATTGCTTTTAGTTTACGATCAAAGCAATATTTAATTGTCTTACTACAAAATTTGGTTCCCTTGCCCTTAAAGTCTATATTAATTTAAACACTGTTCTTAAGGAGAGAGTCTTGTTGGGGTCGAGGTGACAGCTAATAGCTGTTTGCGCAGCATTCCGCAGGAAATGCTTACAAAAAATCAAATATTGAAACTATAAAATTTAGTTTACTTAGGAATTTATCCTGAAGATATTGTGGATAAATTAATAGACTAAATCTCCTAAATTGAGGGAATAAAATTTTATCTAAAAAAAATCAAACTCAAGAAAGTCATAGCACCAAAGCAAATAGCTCAATCAAAACTCTTAGCAAAACAAGACAGAGACAAGATAACAGCAACTAGAGAAACCAAAATTTGTCAAAACTTGAGTTAAAAATGTATAACTAACCATTAAGCATCAACAGACTTTAAGTAAATCAAATCTATATATCAAACAAATGACTATAGTGCCAGTACATCGAAACTACCCTGAACCAACAGACCAAACTACCAGTGAGACATCTTCACAAATAACATCAGTATATGCTCTCAAACAAATGGTGGCGCGTTTACACAAAGAACAACAAAATGTTAATGATTTATTAAGTTCCCTTGGCTTTGCCTTGCGTAGCTTCAATAATCTAAATCAGTTTTTAGAATTGATTCCTCTAATTGGTTGTCGAGTAACCGATGCTGATGGAGGAGCACTGGTATTATTTAAACCCAATGGTCAAGTGAGGTTCCAACAACTACACTGCCAAGAAGGTCGCCAATGTCAAGATATTCGCCAGGCATTAGAAGTAGCAACTCGTCAATTTATTACAGAAACAACCTTACCCGCAGAACTACAAGAAATCTCAATTCAAACCGCTAGTTTGGACTATCAAGTTAGTAACTACCTAGGCAATGATGTTCAATTATTTGGGGCATCAATTCTAGTAAATAACTCAGAACGAGGTCGTCTATATGTATTTAGTCACGACCCACAATATATCTGGACACCAGCTAGACAAAAATTAATTCGTTTAGTAACAGACCAGACCGCAGTAGCTATTGCTAATGATGAATTAGCTACATCCTTACGAGAAAAGGAACGTTTGGACAGAGAGCTAGAAATAGGAGCAGAAATTCAACTGCAACTATTGCCTCCAGAATGTCCAGAAATTCCTGGTATTACCCTTGCTGCTCGTTGTCAAACAGCAAACCGAGTCGGAGGAGACTATTATGATTTTATCCCCTCCAACTACGACCAGTTGAATTCCAAAAACAAAAAACAGCAACCCTGTCGCTGGAGTATAGTGATTGGAGATGTCATGGGCAAAGGTGTACCTGCTGGTTTAATTATGACCATGACTAGAGGAATGTTAAGAGCTGAGGTATTAAACCGCCACTCACCAGCACGAGTCCTACAACATTTGAACCAAGTAATGTATGCTGACCTGGAAAGTTCTCATAGATTTGTGACTTTGTTTTATTCAGAGTACAATCCAGAAACCCGCATTTTGTCCTATAGCAATGCGGCCCATCATCCTCCAATGTTGTGGCAAGCTGCTAGTAAGTCTATTGTACAGTTAGATACTTTGGGAATGTTAGTTGGTTTAGAAGTAGACCCTGAATACCATGAAGCACAAGTTAAACTCAATCCAGGAGATACTATTATTTATTATACAGATGGGTTTACAGATGCAGCTAATCAAAATGGCGATCGTTATGATGATATTAAATTGAGTGAAGCTTTCAAGTTTGCGTGTCAAAATTATCAGGAACCACAAAAAATATTAGACTACCTATTTGCTCAAGTAAAACAATTCGTTGGTGAAGGAAATCAAAATCCAGATGATATGACTCTAGTAGTTATGAGAGTAAAATCTTCTACAGGAGAATAAGTATATGATTATTAATATAATTTCGACAACTACATCCGGTTTGAATCTGATTATTGATGAGACTAATATTCTAGATTTTTTAGGACTAAAAACATTGTATAGTTGGCCAATTTTGGCTCAACAAGTTGATGTAAACTTATGGTCTGATGTGCAAAAAGCTTGGAGCAATTTTATAGAATGTGGTCAAGTATGGGCACTATTAGTTGGTTTATTTATTGGTTGGATGGTTAAGAGCATTTTGCCTTAATTACATAGCAGAAGGAAGAAGGAAGAAGGAAGAAGCTTGTGATGTCTGTGTCTTTTCCTTCCATTGCGATAAAACCTCACATCTAATAGAGTTAAATAGAAAAAAAATCTGTAAAATGACGCAAGAGAAACAAACTTGGAGCAAAAGATTTGAAAAGGCGTTGCATCCTACTATAGCTAAATTTAATGCCAGTATTAGTTTTGACATTGAATTGATTGAGTACGATATTACTGGTTCGGTAGCTCATACAAAAATGTTGGCTAAAACAGGTATTATTTCCGCAGACGAAGGTGAAAAGTTAGTTAAGGGTTTAGAACAAATTCGTCAAGAATATCGAGAAGGAAAATTTCACCCGGATTTAGATGCGGAAGATGTTCACTTTGCTGTGGAAAAAAGGCTTACAGAAATTACTGGAGATATAGGTAAAAAATTACATACAGCTAGGTCTAGAAATGACCAAGTAGGAACTGACACGAGACTTTATTTACGATCAGAAATTCAGCAAATTAGGGCTTTATTAAGAAATTTTCAATCATCTTTATTGGGGTTAGCTGAGTCTAATATAGAAACTTTAATTCCTGGTTATACTCATCTACAAAGGGCACAACCTTTGAGTTTAGCTCATCATCTTTTGGCTTATTTTCAGAAAGCTGAAAGAGACTGGGAACGACTAGGGGATGTTTATCGCCGAGTGAATGTTTCTCCTCTTGGTTGTGGTGCTTTAGCAGGTACAACTTTTCCTATAGATAGACACTATACTGCTGAATTATTAAAGTTTGAAAAGCCTTATGCTAATAGTTTGGATGGGGTAAGTGACCGAGATTTTGCTATTGAATTTCTCTGTGCAGCTAGTATAATTATGGTGCATTTGAGTCGTTTGGCAGAGGAGATAATTTTATGGTCATCTGAAGAGTTTAGATTTGTTACTTTAACTGATAGTTGTGCTACTGGTTCTAGTATTATGCCTCAAAAGAAAAATCCTGATGTGCCAGAGTTAGTTAGGGGAAAAACAGGCAGAGTTTTTGGTCATTTACAAGGTATGTTAGTCATAATGAAGGGACTGCCACTAACATATAATAAGGATTTACAAGAAGATAAAGAAGGTTTATTTGATACGATAAAAACAGTTAAAAGTTGTCTAGAAGCAATGACAATTTTACTCAATGAAGGTTTAGAGTTTAATAGGGATCGCTTAACAGAAGCAGTTTCAGAAGATTTTTCTAATGCCACAGATGTGGCCGATTATTTGGCAGCTCGTGGCGTGCCGTTTCGAGAAGCTTATAATTTAGTAGGTAAAGTTGTGAAAACTTGTATTTCTACTAATAAATTGTTGAAAGATTTAACCCTAGAAGAATGGCAAGAATTACATCCAAAATTTGCAGAAGATATTTATCAAGCGATCGCTCCTGAACAAGTAGTATCTGCACGGAATAGTTATGGTGGTACGGGTTTTGAACAAGTCAAGAAAGAAATTGCTACAGCCAAACATAAATTGGCAATTTAATTGAATTTAATTGTCATAATCTAGATTTAAGTTGCTAAGTCTCAAATCTAGATTTGACATTTTACATCTCAAAATTTATCGCTTGGAACCTTAAACAGTCAAATGTACTATTGATCTACAGCAGCAGTTTCTTCTGAATTTTGCTCGTTACTACCATTTTCATTATTGTTAGATGAAAACTTAGACGAATATCGCTTAGAAAAAAAACCTGTACCTTTTTTCTTACGAAACTTACGTGCGTAAGCCAGATTACGTTGTGCTTTCTCTTTTTTTGGATTACGGCGTTTAGCCATTATTACCTCACTAATTGACATACTCCCTGCTTTGTCCTTTAACAACAAAGCGGGATTCCTAAACCTCGCAATTTAGGTTTCTGCTTCCATGCACCTGCCTCCAAGGCTAAACCTTTTTTTGGTCTTACGGTCGCTCCACAGACTGAAACTGCTAGCCCAGCAGCCTCACTAATTATAACACACCGTTGGGAAAACCAATTAATTTTAAGGTTTTCCCGTACCTCCTTTTATCTTCCCTTTTCAAATAGGAGCTATAGGGGATAAGGGGGCGGGTCTTCAACCAACATTGAGATAAAGAACAAAGGTGCTTATTTTTAGACAGTTTTTTTATTATAGCAAAGACTTGAATATTTGCCTACTAAAAATAAATCTAAAAAGTCAGTAATAAATATAGGAATATGATTTTAGTTGTGAGATATTGGAGACTTTTGTTCTAGGGAATAGGGAATAGAGAATAGGGAAGAAACGAATACATAAGAATAAGAAAACTGCTATATTCTATGCTTTAAAGGAACACCTCAATTCTCACATCTTAATTCCTGATTGCTATATTTTATCTGGAATTACTAATATATTAAAGTATATAGGAATTTTATCTGATAGGGAACAGGGAACAGGGAACAGGGAACAGGGAATATATAGGAAAAAAGTATTTTTGCAAATATGAGATTCACCCGAATTATTTAATTATTAATTATTAATTCTTCGGTCACAAAAACTTATCAAGTTTGTATTAGACATTATGGATAATTGCTATAGCTTTTCTCAAGTTACCGAATTATTAATTATTAATTATTAATTATTAAATAATTCGGGTTTAAAGCCTTCCCTTTTAAGGGAAAAAAAGCGGTCGTTAGCGTAGCTTCCCGTAGGGTGGGATGGATGGGTTTCCTAACCATATCCAATCGACCAAGAGAATAAATAATATCTCCTTATATTCAATTCCGTAACGGTTTTAACCAGAGGTAATTATCAATGCTCCATTATCAATTATCAATTAATGAATGAGGTACAGTTGTTTTTCTACTCCCTACTTCCTACTCCCTAAAAAAAAGGAATTTTGTACTTCACGCTTCTTGGGAATTACTATAGTAAAGACAAATCAAATAAATCAGAAAAAAAATGCCAAATAATCCCTATAATTGGATAGATAAGTCCCTATCAACAATACATAAAGCTAACTGGTATCGTTCAGTCAAAACTATCGAAAGTATTCCCGGCGCAACTATCAAACTAGAAGGAAAAAAACTCATCAATTTTGCCAGTAATGATTATTTAGGATTAGCAGGAGATCGACGTTTAATTGAAGCAGCTATTCAAGCAACAAAAGAATTTGGTACAGGTACTACTGGTTCTCGTTTATTAACAGGTCATAGAGAAATACATCAAGAATTAGAACTTGAAATAGCAAAATTAAAACAAACAGAAACAGCATTAGTTTTTAGTTCAGGATATTTAGCAAATATAGGTGTAATCTCTTCAGTAGTCAGTAAACGTGACCTAATTTTATCAGACAAATATAATCATTCTAGTCTAAAAAATGGAGCCATTCTTAGTGGTGCAGAAATTATTGAATATAGCCACAATAATGTTGAAGAATTAACAAATAAACTAGAACAATATCGAGAAAAATATCGTCGCAGCTTAATAATTACAGATAGTGTTTTTAGTATGGATGGCGATTTATGTAAACTACCATTATTATTAGATTTAGCAGAAAAATATAACAGTATGTTATTAGTAGATGAAGCTCATGCTACAGGAGTATTTGGAATGAATGGAGGAGGTTGTGTCGAATATTTTAACTGTACAGGAAAAGAATTAATTCAAATTGGTACTCTCAGCAAAGCATTAGGAAGTTTAGGAGGCTATGTTGCTGGGTCAAAAAAATTAATTGAATTTCTCAGAAATAGAACACCCAGTTGGATATATACAACAGGTTTAACTCCTGCAGATACTGCCGCGGCTTTAACAGCTATAAAAATTATTAAAAAAGAACCAGAGCGTCGTCTCAAATTATGGCAAAATCTAGAGACTTTAATGAATTTATTACAAACAGAAAATCAACAGTTAGGCGCAGAGAAAAAAAACTTGAATTATCAATCGCCAATTATCTGCATTCCTCTCAAAAATGCAGCTGAAGCATTAAAAATAGGAGAAAAATTAAAACAAGCAGGAATATTTGCTCCGGCCATTCGCCCACCTACGGTTAATACCAGTCGGATTCGTATTTCATTAATGGCCACCCATGAAACAAATCATATTCAGCAATTAGTAGCAGCATTATTGAATTTAACAAATGGAAAAACTGCTAAGAATCTTTCTTTCTAAGCTCAAAAGAGAAATTGAAGTAGAGATTTTTCTTTCCAGCAGTTATAAATTATTAATCTAATACCGATGAATATTTGCTAAATATTTGAGAGTAAAGAAAGCCGTAGGTTTAGAGAGGTATTAGGAAGCGATAAAAATCTTGTAGTCACATCTAAACTATCCTGTAATTTACGCATTTTTGAATTATTACTACATAAATGTAGTGTAGCACTATAGTTTTAACTACACTAATGTCGCACTTTGGCCTAAGTTCTATAGAACCCATTTGGTATCTTTGTCAGCGACCTGCGTTTTTTTACGAGGAGTCAGGAGGACTGAGTCAGGAGATGGAGGGAAGGAATATAGGAAAAAGCTTGAAAATACTCCCCATCTCCCTATTTTTCTACCTCCCCATCTCTTTTTAAATAGACCTCAAATTGGTTCTATACAATAATAAAATTATTCGACTGAAATGGTATAACAACTAACCCTAAATTTTATGAAATTAGTCCAAGTTCAGAAAGCAGCATTGCTTCTACAGCTCATCCAATGCTTCAACAACCCCCTAAAATATCTCAATCAAAACCAGAGAAAGTATGGTAGTATATGCATCTTACTATTCTCTGTAGAATTAAGCTCTACAGTTTTCATTGGTGAACCGAAAATTATTTAATTTCTCTTCTCTAACTTTGCTTCTTTCAACCTGTGATGAAACTAGGGCAGATAGACTGATGATGAAGCGAATAAGGGAAAATTTATTTCCCGCTGTCCCCTGCAATATTAATTATTAATTGTTGAACTCTCCTAAAATCTATATATCAGCTACTCCTAACTCCTACTCAAAAAACTTAATATTGAAAAACATACCAAGTGTAATCTACTAGACTGACACACCTAACATATTACTTTATAAAAATCAATCCTCAAATCAAATCTCAATCTAACAAGAATTAAATTGAAAAAGCTAATGTGCTATTGCTACATCAATCTACTACCTACTCTACACTAAAAATTATCTCCATCACTCAGAAAATCCGTAATTTTTTCTACTACAATATCTGGCATTTGTTCAGGTAAATTATCACCGCCAGAATTAATTAAATGAAGTTTCGCCATCGGCAATAAATCCGCATAAAATTTACTCATAGATAAAGCAATCTTCGTATCTTTATAACCTTGTAAAATCAACGTTTTTACTTTCAAAAAAGCCAATTCTGCTGTCAATAACTCAGCTTGAATTTCTGTCCACCTACGTCGAAATAAAATTTTAGTTCCGGTTGAAGAAAGTAATAATTTTTGTCGAAATTGTAGAATATTCTTAATTTTTGTGTGAGCGCCTAATAACCTAACAAAAGGATATATTAATTGTAAAACCCAACACAAAAAAGAAGGTTTTTGAATTAAGAATCTAAATAACCGCCAACGTGCTTTAACAGCAGCAAGGTTAATTCCTTCAGGAGATATTAATATCACGCCCAATAATTGTTCAGAATATTTGAGAGCATAACTAGCAGCTATCCAACCTCCTAAAGAGTGGGCAACTAAATATACTTTCTCCAATTTCAAAGTAGCTATATATTCAGCCAAAGATTCTACTATTTGATTGATAGAGTAATGAGTAGAAGAAAATTCTGACTCACCAAACCCTGGTAAATCTGGTGCAAAACAATGGTAATCTAGACTCAACCGCTCCATCACTGGTAACCACTGACTACTGTTATACCAAGACCCATGTAGAAAAACTACATTATTTGAATTACCACCAATTTCACGCCAAAACAATAGTCCACCAGACAACTTGATACGAGAATTACGCCATAAAAAGTGCATAACTATGGAATTATAAAATTTAACAGATATCTCGCCCAAATTTATATATTCAAGTGAAAATACCTTCAAATAATCCTTTTTTAATGTGAGATTATAGAATCACGAAATTAAGCTAAAATTGTCAAACCAGTAAAATAATCCTTTAATTGTAGGTCGTAGTCGTAGCTAAGATTATCCGGCAAAGATGTAACTTCAAAAGCTTGAACATCACTAATTTCCAAAGTATCTTGAACATTCATATTTCCCCGAACATCAGCCTCAACCAAAATATTAATAGAATGTACTCTAGGGTCTCGATCTGGTGCAGAATATACTCCCACTAATCTACGAATTTTAACTAACTCTAATCCTGTTTCTTCAAATAATTCCCTTTTCACAGTAGTTGTAACATCTTCACCCCATTCCACCATACCTCCTGGTAGAGCATATTTATTATTATCACGGCGACGAACTAAAACTATCCGGCCATCAGGCAAAATTGGGACTACACTAACACCTGTCAGAGGATGGCGGAAAATTAAGCCAAGTACAGTTTGTCCAACTTGCCATAATTGACGTATGGGCTGAGGAATCAAAACTAAAATAGAAAGCACTTTCAATAATTATTTTTGTAGTTTTTTTTGATTTAGGAGCAAATAAAAAGTTAATTTACAAGCTGATATTGCAGATTTTTTTACCTAATAAAGTAAAATTTTTTGCAATTTTTACTAAACACCTTAACTAGCTATCAGCATTTTCCGTACCGAAACGCTTTTTAACTGGGAATGCAGGATCAAGTATTAAGAATAAAAAAATTATTATTACAATTCCTAATTAATATTTCTTGAAAACTATTCTCTCGCTTCCTAACTAAAAGCTTAGTAAAATATAGGACATATTGTAATATCCTATTAAGTAATTTGCACTACCATCAATTTCTCAGAGACTGTTTGTCAACAAAAGATTAAGTAGGGAGTGTGACGGCACGCTTACCATTTCTGGAATAATGATCGGTTTTACACTTCACGCACCGCGTGCTGTGGGATGGTACATTACGTGACACTAACACACCCTACGTGATTTAATATTCATTTTACAAACACTCTCTCAATTCCCATCAAAGGAAAATATTAATAAATGCTTAACGGTCTGCTCTTAGTGCCATTAATAGGTGCCGCTATCATTGGTTTTTGGCCAAGCACTTTCTCGCCAAAATTAGCCAGGCAAATCGCTCTAGTTGTGGCCATAATTAGTTTCGTATGGTCTTTAGTACTACTGACTGAATTTAACCCACAAGATCCAAATCTACAATTTGTAGTTTTAGTGCCTTGGATAGACTCCCTGGGATTAAATTACTCCCTTGGCATAGATGGTTTATCTATGCCATTAGTAGTATTAAATGGCCTGTTAACTGCTATTGCTATTTACGCCACAGACAAGTCAATCAAAAGACCCCGTTTTTATTACTCCCTAATATTGTTGCTAGCAGTCAGCGTATTTGGAGCTTTTCTTGCTCAAGACCTACTACTATTTTTTATCTTCTATGAACTAGAGCTAATTCCTCTATACCTATTAATAGCAATTTGGGGAGGACCAAGACGGGGTTACGCATCCACAAAATTTCTGATTTACACAGCAATTTCAGGAATTTTAGTCCTAGCTGGGTTCCTAGGAGTAGCGTGGTTAAGTGGCTCATCTAATTTCGCTTACGACCAAGTAGTTGCCCATACCCTACCTTTAGGAACTCAACTATTATTATTAGGAGCAATAGTCATCGGGTTTGGGATTAAAATTCCTCTAGTTCCCTTCCATACATGGCTACCCGATGCTCACGTTGAAGCTTCCACACCTATCTCCGTACTTTTAGCAGGAGTGCTGTTGAAACTAGGGACTTACGGTTTACTGAGATTTGGATTAAATATGTTCTCAGAAGCTTGGGTATATATTTCTCCATGGTTAGCAATATGGGCAGTAGTCAGCGTACTTTATGGTTCATTTAATGCTATTGTCCAAAAAGACATGAAAAAAATGGTAGCCTATAGTTCCGTTGGTCACATGGGTTATATTCTATTAGCAAGTGCCGCAGCAACTCCCCTCAGCATTTTGGGAACAGTATTTCAAATGATTAGCCATGGTCTAATTTCAGCCCTACTATTTTTATTAGTGGGAGTAGTTTACAAAAAAGCTGGCACTCGCGACATAGATATATTGCGTGGTTTATTAAACCCAGAACAAGGTTTACCATTGATTGGTAGTTTGATGATTTTAGGAGTAATGGCAAGTGCTGGTATTCCAGGAATGGTTGGATTTATCTCCGAATTTTTAGTGTTTAGAGGCAGTTTCAGCGTGTTTACAGTTCCTACTCTTCTTTGTATGATCGGAACAGGGTTAACATCAGCCTATTTTTTGCTGTTAGCGAACCGAGTATTTTTTGGTAGGTTATCTGAAACAGTTGTGAATTTGTCTCCTGTAGAATGGTCAGATAGAATACCAGCCATTATCTTGATAATTTTGATAGTTATTCTGGGAATACAACCAAATTGGATGTTGCGTTGGACTGAAACTGAAGCAAATAAAATGAGCGCAGGTCAACCTATGTTGTCACAGGTAGTTAAAAAGTCAGCGATCAATCCCTTGCCTCTACTCGTTAACTATTCTGGATAAGAAGAATTTGGAGAAGAATTCAGAATAGAGAATTATTTGTCTTTTTCAGTTATATCATGTCCGGATAATAGCACGATAAAAAAAAATTTTTCTTTCTTATCCCCTATTGACTCTTATCTCATTTTTTATAACTATTCAACCGGACATAATATTATTAGGTTGTTCATAATTCAAACTAGATAATTCAATTTTTGTAAAATGGAATGGGGATATAAATAACATGAAATATCAATATATCTTCAGACAAATCCTTAAAAAGAATACTATATTTATAGAACACTTCAGTTATTAAGTAATAAGCAAGGTTCAGCAATATTTTTAGCAATTGTAAGTATGAAGTAAAGAACTATTATTTCTTATATCCCTGCTCTTAAGAAAATGTAGCAAAAATGCGAGAGATTTAATATTAGCAACTCTAGCAAATCAAAAAAATTAAACTTAGGAAAAACAATTATGACAAACACCATTTTAAAATGTAATAATCATCCACTTTCAGTCTATATTAATCGTTTAAAATCTGGTCAAGCTCTACTAAAAGATACACCAGAAAACGTCTTAGAAGTTGTCGGAATTTTGAAAAGTTATGGCATTGTATTAGATGCCTATTCCAAGAATCTAATTTATATTGCCGAACATCAATTTTTAGAATTATTTCCCTTTTTTAAATACTTCAACGGCAAAATTTCATTAGGTAAATTACTTAAGTTTTGGTGGCACGACCGGATTAATTATGAATATGCAGAATATTGTATGAGAGGAATGTTATGGCATGGGGGTGGAGGTCTCGATAAATATTTAGATTCACCAGAATTTCAACAACTAGCAAAAGCAGTAATAGATGCCAAAATCACAGGAAACTTGATGTTAATGCCACTCAATCAATTATTTCCAGAATTTTTACCAGACATGGTACGTCAACAAGCTTATTACAGTGCTTTAGGTCAATTTTGGCGGGTAATGAGCGACATATTTATGACCTTATCAGATAAGTATGACCAGGGGAAAATAACATCTATTCCTCAAGTAGTAGATCATATTTTATCAGGATTAGTCGCAGCAGCAAATTTACCAATTACCTATGCTGTAAATGTAAAAAGTAAACATTATGAAATAATTCCTGAATCAGTAGGTTTAACATTTTTAACAGATACAGCAGTTCCCTATGTAGAAGCAATTTTCTTCCGAGGCACCCCATTTTTAGGAACAGTTTCATACAATGCTCAAGCTCAACAAATAGACCACGAACAAAGTCGATTTACTTATGGTGCTTTATATGCAGATCCATTACCTATTGGGGGAGCAGGAATTCCACCCACATTACTAATGCAAGATATGCGACATTTTTTACCAGATTATCTTCTAGAAGTTTACCAAAAAACTAATCGAGGTACAGATAATTTGCGAGTCAAAATTTGTCAGACTTTTCAAAAGTCAATGTTTTGTGTAACAACAGCAGCACTTTTAGGATTAGCACCTCATCCTTTAGATACAGAAAATCCAGAAGAACAAGCAGCAAATCAAGCCTATTTAGAAGCGTGGATGGATCGATTTTTAACATCACAAATACAAGTTGTTAATAATTAGCGATCGCCTCTATTTGTACTAGACATCTTCAGAAAAGAGGGAGTAGGGAGTAGGGAGTAGGAAGAAAGAATTGATAATTTATGTGCGATATAAAAATTGACTTTATTTTGATTTTTTGGAGATGTCTATTTTATAACTATTAAACCGGATATGATCTTAAAAAGATTTTTTTAAAAAAGTGCTATATTTGGCTTATAAATTTTTCTAAAAAATCCTGATGACTAAAAAAATACCTGAATCTATATTATCTATAATCGGCCGTAAAATTATTAATCAAACATCTAGATTATTGAGATTACCTACTATTGATAATTTAGAAGCTCAACTACAGGAAAAAACTGAGCAACTAGAGCAAATATATGCACAACAAAAAGCAATATATCGGGCGATCGGCAAGATTAGAGCATCTCTCGACCTAGAAACAATCTTTCGCACAACCACAAAAGAAACTTGTAGACTTTTAGGTGTCGAACGAGTCTCAGTATATCGTTTTAATGAAGACTGGGGAGGTGAATTTGTTGGTGACTTTGAATTTGCTGAAGTTGGTTGGGATGAACTCGAATTTATATACAAAAACACCGTTTGGAATGACAGTTATCTTCAGGAGCATCAAGGTGGTCGGTATCGCAATAATGAAACACTTGTAGTAAAAGACATTTATAAAGCAGAGTTGTCACAATGCCATATTGAAATATTAGAACAATTTCACATCAGAGCATATGCCACTGCTCCTATTTTTATTAAAAAAAAACTATGGGGTATTCTAGCTGCTTATCAACATTCTAAACCCCATGAATGGGAAACTTCTGCCGTAAATTTTTTGAGTCAAGTTGCTGTTCAACTAGGTTTTGCAGTACAGCAAGCAGAACAACTAGCTGAAGTTGAACAAAAAGCCAAAGATTTACGAGCAGCTAGTCAGCAACAAATGATTTTATTCAACTTAATTTCAGAAATTCGTGAATCTCTTGACCTTGATACTTTATTTAAAACTACTACTAAAGAAGTTAGAAAAGCTTTAGAGAGCGATCGCGTAGGCATATTCCGCTTCTACCCAGAAAGTAACTACTGCTATGGAGAATTTGTTTCTGAAAGCGTTTTACCCATTTATGATTCGGCCCTTTCGATCAAAGTGAATGATTATTGTTTTGGCGAACAGTATGCCATCCATTATCAACAGGGGCGTATGCAAGTGCTGACAGATATTTACAATGCTGATTTAAAAGACTGTCATATTGAAATCTTAGAGCAATTTCAGATTAAAGCACAAATTATTATGCCTTTAATCATGGGTTCAAAACTTTGGGGACTGCTTTGTATTCATCAATGTGAAAAAAGCCGTGAATGGACTTCCGCTGAAATTAGATTCGTCAAACAATTAGCAACTCAGTTTAGCGTCGCTTTAGAACATTCCCATCTACTTGCTCAAACTCGCTCACAAGCAGATGAGTTAGGTAAAACCCTAGATGCACTTCAAGAAGCAAATCTCAAGTTAGAACGTCTGGCTAGACTTGATGGTTTAACTCAAATTCCTAACCGTCGTTACTTCGATGAATTTTTAGACCAAGAATGGCGACGAATGGCAAGACAAAACCAATTTTTATCTCTAATTATGCTGGATGTAGATTATTTCAAACTATACAACGATGTTTACGGTCATCAACAAGGAGACAAATGCTTGATTAAAATAGCTCATGCAGCTCAAGGGGTTTTGAAACGTCCGGCAGACTTGTTAGCTCGTTATGGGGGGGAAGAGTTTGCTGTGATTTTATCAAAGACTGACCAAAGTGGGGCTTGTGAAGTAGCAGCACAGATTCAATCAGCGATTAAGGCTTTAGGTATTCCTCATCCTAGTGGGAAAAAACAAATAGTTACTATCAGTCTTGGTGTTACGACTCAGATCCCTTCATTGGCTCAAACACTCCATACATTTATAGGCCAAGCTGATCAAGCTTTATATGAAGCTAAACAACAGGGACGAGATTGCTGGATACATTTTAGTATGATTTCTGCTTCTCGAGATACAAAGGACTTTTAAGATGACTGCAAATTTTCAAACTATGATGCGATCGCACAAATATATCTCAATAATTTACTCCAGAGGCGTTGGTGGATTATTGTATGATATTAACCTTAATTACTTAGGAGTCAGGAGGACCGAGTCAGGATTCAGGAGAAAGAAATGTACTTTTCGGTCAATTAAGTAAAGAAAATATCTAATCTTGCCATTCAAAGAATTACTCTTATACCAAATTCACGCAAAGGCAGTTACATCTTAATTTGTGATTTATTCCTAAAAGAAAAAATTATAAATTCCATAAATTCTCAAATTTCCACCTTTTTTCCTCTTGAATATTTATGTTTCTCTGTTCCCTGTTCCCTGTTCCCTGTTCCCTGTTCCCTGTGTCGTCACTGTAGCAATATTTTATGAAATTGGTATGAATTTACCTAAATTACTGATTTCATACCTCCAATCACCAACGCCACTCTAGAAAATTGCTCTTCAGATTGAATACATCATTTAAGGAACTATATCTATAATTTTAGACAGAATTAACCTGACCTTAAGATTAATAGGTCTACTTAATTTACCGTTCTTAGAAACCTACAACTATCTGTAAAAATCTATAATTTTCCCAATAGCAGTCGTCATTACTGTATTGTACTTATGAAATAGCTCAAACAAGGAAATATCAATCATTAAACCTCTTGCTTCTGCTATATGAAAGAAAATCGCTATAATACCCGCAACTATCGACAAGGAATAAAAAATATTGTCCAAATTAATAAATTTATTTGGAATAACTGACAACTATGTAGTATGTAGGAAGTTGTATGATACTATGTTCCTCTAGTTATGCTGAGAGTAGTTATTGAAGTGTGAACTCGGTGTATGAGTAAATTTTACAGGTTAATAATTATTCTATTCACCAAAAATTATCAGGGGTATATCAATACATCATCTATATTTAGAGGGGTTCATAAAGTATTAAACTTGATATGAAAAATATATATCCAGGAAATCGTGTGATATTTCTCAAAAGTACCCAGATGGGAAAAAATCTAATGGTACGCTATCTACTTCCAAGTATACTCAGTGTTTTTGTACTTGGAAGTCCTACTGAAGCTGCTACCCTAGAATCTTGGCAGTTTCAAGCAAATCAGAATCGACTATCTTTTACTACTGAAGGAGGTGTTCAGCCAAAAGCACAATTAATAACTAACCCAACTCGCTTAGTTATAGATTTGCCTGGCACAACTTTAGGTGGTATAAGAACTTCTCAAGTTGTCGGTGGGGCAATAAAAGCAGTTAGAGTAGGACAATTTAATTCTCAAACAGCTAGGATTGTAGTAGAATTAAATAATGGGTATACTCTTGACCCAAAACAGGTGCAATTTAGGGGCATATCTCCTAGCGAATGGACTGTGCAAATACCCACACCTCAAAAGATTGCCTCTACTTCAGATATTAACCTTAAACCCCAGTCTCCATCCCCACCACCTCAAAGTTCTCAGTCTCCATCCCCACCACCTCAAAGTTCCCAGTCTCCATCCCCACCACCTCAAAGTCCTCAGTCTCCACCCCCACTACCTCAAAATTCGCCTTTAGCTCCTCGCAGAATAGAGAGACCGAGTAATCAAAATATACTAAGACCAAGAAACCCTGCTCCTGTTAATCAAGTTGCTACCACTGGTACGCCAACTCTTGTAGAAGATGTCCAAGTAAAGCAAGATGGAGTAGTTCTACAAACGAGCGGTAAACTACCAGAAATAGAACTTAAGAAGAGTGTTGACCGTACCTGGATGACCATTGATATTCTGAATGCTACTCTCACAGCAAAAGATGTCAAGTCAAATCAAAGATTTAACGAATCTGGATTAACAATTACTCAACTTACTCAGCTTTCAATAACACCTGCAGTAGTTCGTTTGACAGTGAGTCTTCCAGATACCAAAACTCAATGGCAAGCTCGTGCTTATGCAGGTGGAGTAGCAATATGGCCTCAAGGAGAAACACCACCAACAATTAATCAAGGTACTGGTTTTGCAGTTGTTAAGTCAGTAGAATTGAAAAATGGTACTGACTTAGTAATTACAGGGGATCGACCTCTGAACTATACCAGTGGTTGGGATTCTGAAGAGGATGCTTATGGAATTACTATATATGGTGCTCAGGTTGATGACCGATTAAAGTTACCTGGCCGACAGGTTGGTAGTCCTTTAATTTGGGCAAAGATACGTCAAGAAGATCCAGAAACAGTGACAATTCTGGTTAAGCCTGCTACTAATATTAAAATTGCCGAGGTAACTCAGCTTACTCCACAAAAGTTATCTTTACCCATGGGTTGGGGTAATATTGGCACTACTCCTCCTGGTTGGCGACCAGATCCTAGACAACAATCTTCTAATTCCAGACCTTCAATCTTATCACGGGGGAACAGTTCATTACCCCAAAATTCACCACCCCAAAATTCACCCCCTCAGAATAGATTACCTCAGAATTCCCCAGGAAATTTACGTCCGAGACGGTGGCCTTTTCCCTGGCCTCGTCGCAACGACCGCCGTTCTAATACTACTAATAATGGTAATCGTCGTTTTCCTTTGCCGAATCGATTACCCCAGCGTGATGGACGGTTAATGATAGTTATAGATCCTGGGCACGGAGGACCTACAGATTTAGGTGGAGTGGGTTTTGGTCTGCGAGAGAAGGATATTGTGTTGCCCATGTCATTGGAGGTAGCTCAAATCCTGGAGCAGAATAATATACAAGTGGTGATGACTCGTAAGACAGACCGGGATTTAGATTTACCACCAAGGGCAGAATTGGCCAATCGGGTAAATGCCGATTTGTTTGTGAGTATTCATGCTAATGCTATTAGTATGAGCCGTCCTGATGTTAATGGTTTAGAGACTTTTTATTATCAAAGTGGCCAGGCTTTAGCACAGTATATTCAGAATAGTATGTTGGAAAGTTTCCCCACAATGAATAATCGTGGTGTGAAGCGGGCTCGTTTTTATGTGCTAAGAAAGACTAAGATGCCTGCTGTATTGGTAGAGGTGGGTTTTGTTACTGGTAATTATGATTCTAGGATTCTTGCGGACCCTGTTCAACGCAGTCGTATGGCACAGGCGATCGCTCGTGGGATACTTAGATATGTTCAAGCTTATTCTCGTTAAGAGTAATCAGGTGTTAGGTGTTAGGTTTTAGCTGGTAGGTGTTGGGAAAAATACTAAGGTAAGGTATAGCAGTACGCGCTGGTATATTGATAAATTGCACAAATAGCTAATTGCCAAAAGCTTTATCTCGTAAGCTTTTTCCATCTCTACTTCCTACTTCCTACTCCTAATAATGTAGCGCTATAGTTGTCAAATCAAGCATTAACGCAGGAGCTATGGTATTACTGATTCTCCAGTTATACAGAATTCAATTTTGACTTGTCAGTATCACGTCCGTTTAATTAGCGATAGAACTCTGTTCCGCGCTCCGTGTTGCTGAAAATCTTCTTCGTATATTTCTTCCTGTGAAATCCATTCTGTCAGAAAAAACCTTGCTTTTTGAGCTTTTTGATAGGGAGGAATATAGATAAAAAATGTCGGATGTTTAGATAATGTTACTCCAATATTATTTCCCGGTATTAGAAGAGGAACAATTTTTTTTTCAGACAAAAGGCATTGCTCACCTCCACGGGTTCCTGAAGATGTTGTAGTTGGAGGTGCGCCTCGATCTGGAGGTATATATGTTTGAGAAATTCTCCAGTCATTGCTAATATTTCCGAAGCTAGGTATTGCGAAAGCTGGTCTTTGCACAACTCCAGCAATATTCAATAACTTCATCATTAAAACAACTGATAAAGTAGTCATTAATAATAGATATCTCATATAGCATCCGGATAATTAGTTATCGTATAATTATTCAGTAGTCGGGAGAAAGGATAAAGGAAAGGTGAGAGTAGGAAAAATCTTGAGAGTAGGAAAAATCTTGAGATATTCCGGCATTTTATGTCTGCATTGAATGGAAGTATAGACTGTGACAACTGTATAACTGGATTTCATATTATATAAATTATGGGCGTTCCTGAATAAATGTATGACATTTTAGGAGTCAGGATTCACGAGGTATAAAAACTCCCTTCTAATCCCTTAGTTAGGAAAAATAGCTATGATTTACACTCTTATTTTTGGATCAAAATTTACATTTTAGAAGTTTCATACTTAAAATCACCAAAGCCAATTCTGTAGTTATTTATCCAGATATTCAGTTCTTATAAACTTCTAGTTATCGGAGTTTATACATGATTTATTACACTAAATTATATTCTTTTATTTTTCAGGATAAAAAAATAGCAAAACCTCCCACTATTCTGTAAAGTATTTATTTTTTGTTCATATAGCAATCCTAAATCATTCGTGAAATTTTATCTTTATCCCTGATGAGTTTAATACCTACCACACCTTACAGCTATTCATTACCCACATCTTTCTTAATATAAAACTTTACAAAATAGACAACTTATGTATAAGTCTTTGAGAGGCTTTTTCCAGAGAAAAGTGCATTGAAAAATACATTTTTTTGAGAACTGTAGACAAGATTCTTACTTCCCACCCTCCCCACAAAGTTTTCAGGAGTTCCGTATAAGGGATAGACCTTATAGACAGACAAATGGGTTTGGTAGGGTGAAAATTCCCATCCACCCTATTCTCAGTTCTAGCTAACTGCTGACTCCTGACTGCTTTACGTCGCCAATCCGACGACTCCCCTACCTAACTCCAGGGCAAACGCATCTAAATTCTGGAACCTTCTACGGTTAAGCTTTAGAGAAGTGATAAGTATAAACACTCAGACCCCTAACATCCTTGCCCTGTTAGAACTTCAAAATAAGATGCGTTTGCCCTGTACCTAACTCCTAATTCCTGACTCCTTCTTCAATACCTAATCCCCTATTTCTCCTACTTTTTGCAATGCCGCTCTGAGATTACCTTGGTATTCAGATAAAATCTTGTCGCTTTCTTCTTTTTCTAAACCACTCCAATGCATAAAAAGTGCCAACTTAACTGAATCGTTACTTTTATTTAATAAATTTGTGGCCTCATCCCTACTCAACTCAGTTAAATCCTCAATAATGCGTAGAGCGCGATCGCGTAACTTAGTATTTTTCACTGCTACGTCAACCATACGATTACCATAAACCTTTCCCAGTCCTACCATTACTCCCGTTGATAAAATATTCAAAGCCATTTTGGTGACTGTTCCTGCTTTTAACCGTGTGGAACCTGCCAATAACTCTGGGCCAACTACCAGCCGAATATCCACATCTACTTCCACACTAAACTGTTCTACAGGCACACAAGTAATAAAAATTGTTTTTGCCCCCCTTTGTTTTGCTGCTTCTAAAGCACCATGCACATAAGGAGTTGTACCACCAGCAGTAATACCGACTATCACATCTAAATTCGTAATATGACGCGAAGCGATCGCCTGACTACCATCCTCAAACTGGTCTTCCAAATCTTCGGAACTACGGACTAAAGCACCCGCACCACCAGCGATAATCCCTTGTACCAAATCCGAAGGCGTACAAAATGTTGGAGGACATTCAGCCGCATCTAGTACCCCCAAACGACCACTTGTACCAGCGCCCACATAAAAAAGTTTGCCACCTTGGCGTAGAGCTTCAGTAGTGATGTCCACTGCCTGAGCTAATTGTAAACGGGATGCAGCGATCGCCTCTAAAGTTCGCTGGTCCTCTTGATTAAATAAGTCCACCAACTCTAAAGAGCTTAACCTATCTAAATTCTGACTATTGGGGTTAACCTGTTCTGTCAATAAATGACCTCGTGCCTGTAAATTGTCCATCTTTAGCCCATTACTGATAAAAAATTCTTTTTGTTTAGGGAGTAGGGAGTAGGGAGTAGGGAGTAAGAACATTCCGTGCAACGTCCCTACAGAGTAGAAAAATGCTTTTGCTACTGTAGTCTATCTATGTGAAAACCTCTATTTGCTTAGTATCAACCCAGTACGGTCTGATTTTTTTCCCACTGTTCCCTATTCCGTGTTTCTTGTTATCTGGTATATCTTAAAGTTTGACAAAAAAATCAATTAGATATGTATTTAAGGGTTTTACTTATGGAGAATAAAAAATACTTTTAATTTTTAAATTTTAACTTGATTTTGTACAAAACAACTATAGAACCCTTATGGTATCTTTGCACGCGATATGTGCTTTTGGCATAGTAGTCAATCCTGGTGAATTCAGGAAATTCAGTGAGAGAATATAGCAAAAAGGTAGAAAACTTCCATCTCCCCTACTCCCCTACTTCCCTACTCCCCCACTCCCCCACTCCCCTACTGCCCTACTCCCCTACTCCCCCACTCCCCCACTCTCCATCTTTACAACAAATGGGTTCTATAAAAGACCCTCCAGTTGACGCCTAATTCTATCTAAATCAGACTCAGCTTGAAAAGGCTTTTCAGTAATTGGGTCTGGATCTAGTTGCCAATCAGTATTTTCTACATTATTCTCTGGGGGAATCTCCAAAGCACCTGCTGGTATAACTTTCCACTCATAATTTACACCCCTACAGAATTCCATAATTTCTTCTTGGTCAAATTCTTCTACCGCAGGAGAAGGAAAATCTTGAGCTTCTAGTAACACACCAAAGCGAGTAGCATCATCCTCTGATTCAAACATCAAGACCTGATTATGATCGCCACTCTGAATAGTATGAATTCCTTCATTTTCAGTTCTAGCATTAAACAGTAAAACAAATACTCGCATAACTTTTCCTAATGTGAATAGACAATTATTTTGTCTATATTAGTAGAGACAAAATAATAATGTGTCTAAATTATAATCAAGGCAAAAAGATTTAATTTTTTGTTTTGATAACAAATTATGGAAAGTTATTTTACCAGACCTCCAAAAAAAGGAATGGTATTATTAGAAGTCTATACAATAGAGTTGTCGCTAAATAAAGGGAAAGAATCACTCTGACCTAGACAGAGCAATAATTCCCAGCATTTTTGCTATCCAATAGCTACAATCCTTACATAACAAGGTTTTTGGGGGATTTTTAAGTTATAAAGCGACAAGTCTAATACTCAATCTAAGTCCAAAAATATTCTACTCAGATACTATCTTAAATACAAAACTCTTCATAAATTATCTAAATTCCAGCTCTAACGTCAAGTTTAAAACTCTGAGACCTGTTCCCTTTTGCTAGGATATTTTTCACACGACTTGAATCAGACTACTATGTTGAAACACTGAATTGAAGAAGGAGACAGGAGACAGGAGACAGGAGACAGGAGGAAAATTACATGGGGATTCGCTCCCCCAAGTAATGCGTGAACACCCCCGTTGACGGTGGGGTATTAAACCCACAAAGAAAATGATAATAATACTTTTAGTTTAATGATTAGACATCTCCGGAAAAGAGGGAGTAGGGAGTAGGCAGAAAGAATTGATAACTTCTGTGCGATAATTGATTTGATTTTTTATGATCACCAGATGTCTATTGGAGAAGCGTAAGTCCTGTTAAATTTACCTATAGCAATCCTAAATAGGTTGCGGGTAATCAAAAAGTAAATAAAAAAACTGAAACTCTTACCTGTTCCCTATTCCCTAAAAAGCAGTAAGATTTTTGATACAAATAAAATAGGATTGCTATACAATCTTGATACACAGAGACAAAAATATAATATCTATAAGCGTTTCTCAAGTTACTGAGGTACAGTTGTTTTTCTTCTTTTCTCACACCAAGTGCGCTACCAGGTATATCTGTCGCCGACACGGGGTCGCACCACTATTCCCTGTTTCTCGAATTACTACTCTGTACGGACGTTGTATGCAATATCCCTACTACTCCCTACTCCCGCGCAACAAAGGAATTTTTACCTCACTCCTTATGAAAATTGCTATACCAGCTATATCAGGACTTACGCACAGACAGTAAATCAAGTGAGGGCGCAATTCGGAGCTTGACGTTAGTCAATGGCATTCGCCCCTACATAATGGCGTTTTCAAGATGAATTTGCGTAAGTCCTGTATATTTTAAGCAAATATAAAACTTTTAAATTTTAACTTTTGATTTACTTATGACTAACACTCCAGATAATTCCGATCGGCAAACTGATACCTCCAAGTCCAGAAACTGGCGCAGAATAGTAATTATTAGTGGTCTGGGTTTAGGGACAGTCTCTGTAGGAGGGGGAGCAGTAGGAACTTGGTGGTTTCAAGAAAAATTAGCCCCAATGGTGAGTGAGAATCTCACCAGACTTACCCAAAGGCCAGTTCAAGTGGGCGAACTGCAAAAATTTAGAATTGGTTATCTAGAATTTGGCCCTTCATCTTTACCTCCTACTTCAACAGACTCCATTGCTGCTTCTACGGAGATAGTTAAGGTTAGGTATGCTCTTGGACCTCTGTTATTCAAGACTCTCAAACTTGATATTACATTTGGAAAATCTGAAGCTAATTTACAACAACAAGCTGATGGTTTGTTTAAAATTCCAGAGTTGGCAGATCTACCACCTCCACCTTTTAATGTTGATATTACAGCTCTACGTTTCCCGGAACTGGATGTTAGTATTTTGCCTGCTGAAACAGGAAGGTCTTCTGAACCGATATTGTTAGATTTAAGTAATAGTGAAGTTCTTTCTAAGGACAAACTGCAACGTTGGTTGGTAGACCTGAATGGTAAGGTTATTGATGGTGGTGGTAATTTTCGGGTTGATGCTGATGTTAATCTCAAAAATTCGGAAATTAAAGCTGATGTTGTAGGGCAAAAATTGCAATTACCAATATTTGTTCCTTTGGTATTAGCGTTTGAAAATATTCCTGATGTGAGTCTGCAAAGTGGGGTATTAAATGCAGACCTCCGGACTGAGATTAAACTAACTGATAAAATTGCTGACTTTGTACAAAATATCCAGGGAAAAGTTAGTTTGCGGGAGTTGAATGCTAACAGCAGTTTCCTGAGCAACACTGTTAACCTGAATACGGTTGCTAATGTTGCTTGGCCAAAAGTTAGGGTGGAAAGTTTAAACGCTAACTATGGGAATATTGGATTAAAACTCCAGGGTACGGCGCAAACAAGGGCGGACTTAGACTTTCAGAATCTTAATCTGAATTTGAATGGGGAGGTTTTGCCTGTTAGTTTCGACACTTTGTTTAATACTGTTACTACAGAAATTGATTTACTTTCGGGCAAAATTGAAACGGCAGAAACTAAACAACAACTTCAGCAAATTCGGGGTCAAATTCAGGATATTAGACCTTTATTAGATGGGGGTGTGAAAACTAATTTCAATATTGTTGGTAGTTTGCTGCAACCAGTGGTATCAGGAAAGGTTGAAACGACTGAAGTTACTAGAGTTGATAGATTAAGATTTAAGGATATTGCGACAAATTTTACTATTAGTCCGCAGTTAAACCAAGATTTTCAACTGCTCAATTTAACTGCTGGTTTTTCTGACTTACAAATTAGTCCTGTAGTGGGAGGGAAAATTACGGGTAAGGGTGCTGTTCAGCAAGGAGTCAGGAGTCAGGAGTCGGGAGTTAGAAGTCGGGAGTTAGAAGTCGCTCGGGAGTCAGTTCCACAAAGTCAAAATTTCCTACGGAATGCTTCCTTGCGGGATGCTACGCAAACGCAAACAAAAGTCAAAACTCAAAATTTCCTACGGAATGCTTCCCTGCGGGATGCTACGCAAACGCAAACAAAAGTCAAAACTCAAAAGTTAGAAGTTAAAAGTCAGGAGTTGGGAGTTAAGCAGGAGCAGGGAACCAATTTTAATCCTGTAGTTGACTTAAACCTGAAGGTAGAAAATATACCCGTAGAACCGATCGCTCAACAATATGGTTTTAGTTCACCCCTTCCCCTTGGTAACTTTTCTACTGAAGTGGCGATCGCTGGAGCTTTGGAAAGTCTGAAAGGGCAAGTTCAATGGCAGTTACCAAAAGCTGTTTATTCGGTGAGTGGTACTGTTGATATTGTTGATAGTCAGGCGAATATTAAAAATACTGTTGTCGAAGTCGGTGGGGGAAAGGTTAATATTGATGGTAATGCTAATCTGGAAAACTGGCAGCTCAACGTTACTGTCAATCAAATTTCTTTAGATAATTTAGAACCTTTAAAACCATTGGGTTTACCATCTGGGTTGGAAGGTGTTGTTAATGCTCAAGCTAATTTTTCTGGTCTCACGAGGAATTTTTCAATTAATACTATTGATGGGAATGGGAGTGGGGTAATAAATATTGCTGGCGGTCAAGTTAATTTTAATGCTCGGGCAAATAATGGTAGTTTGCAAGGTAAGGGAAATGCTGTTCAATTGAGTTTAAGTGCTTTAGAAAGAATAGGGATAAATGCAAATATTCTGACTACTCCTAATTCTATTTTATCTAGTCAAACTGATGGGAAAATTAATGGTGAAGCTACTTTTTCAGCTAATCTCAATGATTTGAGTTTGGCTAGCATAACCAGTGATTTTCAGGGGAATGTTAATCTTGCTAATGGTACGGTTAATGCTAATGGGAAAGTTAATAATGGCAGGTTTCAAGCATTGGTTGATACTGAAGAATTACCACTTAATCCTTTGTTAGATTTGGGGTTATCCGCAGTAAATTCTGGAATTATTACTGACCAGGAACAGTTAAATAATATTAGAGCTAATATTCCCAGGTTAAAAAGTCTGAATGGTAGACTCAATGGTCAGGTTAATTTATCAGGAAATCTGGTAAACCCTTCACCAGAAAATATAGCAGGAGATTTAGTGGGAAATCTCAAAATTGACGAAGGTACAATTAACGCTACAGGTAGTTTAAATTCGGGTAATTTTCAAACGACTGTTAAAACTAATCAAATATCTCTTACTGCTGTCGAAAAGTTATTAACAGAAGCACAAATTGTTTCTCTAAAAAATAATGTTTTACCAACAGATACTAAGGGAAATATTCAGGGGGGAGCGAGTATATCTGGAAATATTAATAATTTAACTCCTACAGGAATTGCTATTGATGGGGATGGCAAAGTAATTATTGCTGGAGGAACTGTTAACGCTACGGGTAAGTTAAATAATGGTAATTTTCAAGCTTCAGTTAATAGCAGTAAATTAGCAGTAAATCCTCTTTTAGATTTAGGAGAAGCAATTTTCATATCGGGATTAATACCAGTAGAACCTAATCAGATTAAAACTTTGCAAGCTCAAATTCCTGCTATTAAAACTTTAAATAGTCAAGTTAATGTTAATGCTAATTTATCTGGCAATTTAAACAATTTATCTCCGGAAGCAATTACCGCAGATACTAATAGCAAATTATTTATTGATGGCAATGCTGTTGATATTGATGGAAAACTCGAACGAGGAAACTTTTTTGCCAATTTAGAAACAGAAAATATTGCTTTACGCCCTTTGGAAGAAACAGTCAGAAAAACTGGTTTAATTGCCATACCAGCTAGTGCAACTTTACCTCCAGGAATTGAAGGAGAATTATTTGGCAACCTGAGCATATTTGGTAACTTAAATAATCTGAATCCTCAAGCAATAGCTGCCGATGGAACCGGAAAATTAATTATTGGAAATAACACAATTAATGCCACAGGAAAATTAGATAATGGTAATTTTGCAGCCTCAGCGATCGCGGAACCTATTCCATTGAGTTTTGTCAAAAAAATAGCTAAAGAAATTGGAGTAGTTCCCTCAGAAGCTTTGCCTTATTTAGAAACAATAAATGGCAATATTCTCGGTAGTGGCAAAGTCACCGGAAATTTAGAAAATTTAAACCCAGAAGCTATAGCTGCTGAAGCGGAAGGAAAAGTAATTTTTGCAGATGGTGGAGCAGTTAATATTACAGGAGAATTAGTAGGTCAAAAATGGCAAACTGCTGTAGTAGTAGACCAAATTCCTTTAGAGCAATTTTCAGCAGCATTGGAAAAACAAGAACAAACAAAACCAGCCGTTGCAGCTATTATACAGGTACAAAAATTATTAGGACAAGCTGAAAATTTACCAGTAATTGGAGGCTTTTTAAATACAAATATTGACCTATCTGGAACCCTAGCAAATTTATCTCCAGAAGGCATAGCAGCTCAAGCAAAATTAACACTTTCAGAATTACCAGTTATTGAACAACCTCTTAATTCTCTGTTTAACTGGAATGGCGAACAAGTAGAAATAGAAAAAGTTTCTATCCCGCCAAAAGTTAATGCTAATGGAGTGGTAGGTGTAGAATTTCCACAGCAAAAAACACCGACAATTTATGGAATTAATATTAACGTCAATTTGTCAGATTTTGACTTAGAATATCTGCCTATAGAAAAATTAGCACAAGCACAAAATTTACCCATAGAAAAAAAAGGAGAGTTATTAACAGGTAGAATCAATTTTGATGGTAAAGTAATCGGTAAATCTATCGAAGACTTGAGTTTAGTTGGTGATGTTGTCTTGCGAAACTTAGCCGTAAATTCAGTAGATTTTGATTCCGTTTTATCTGGAAAATTAAATGCAGGAATAGCTGATGGAGTAACATTTAAAATTGCTGGCGAACAAGACCGTCTAGAATTAGTATTAGATCGATTTGATCAAACCTATTTTCCCACTGCTTTCTTAATTCAACGCGACGAAGCAAAACTCGCAGGAGTAACAGAAGGAGAAAACCTCCTGGTAACATTAGACCAATTTCCTGTCGAATTATTAGATATAGCTCCAGCAGCACAATTTGATATCGGTCCAGTTTCCGGGGAAGCATCCGCCAAAATAGCAATATCTGGTCTGAGAACATTCGACCTCAACTCCATCACAGCAAACGGAAATCTTGCAGTTGCCAAACCTAGCATTGGTTATATAGATGCAGAGAGTTTCACCGCAGACATCAATTTTGCCAAAGGTGTAGGAACTCTCAATGACGGTACATTATTATTAGGTGACAGTCGATATGTTTTACAAGCAATGGTCGATATTAATTCTCCCGCTGCCAATTTCGACCCCAAATTTGCTGGCAACCTAAAAATTGAAAAAGGTGAAGCTCAAGATATTTTGACCGCCCTCCAATGGTTTAACTTAGAAGATATTACGCGAGGTATAGCAACACCAAATTATGCCAACGCTGAAGATGTGCAACCAGTTGCAGTAGGTTTTCCAGAAAATACACCAGTAATTTCCCAGTTGCGTCGGTTTGCCGAAATTCAAGCTTTGCTAAAACAACAACAAGAAAGTCAACAACCAAACACTCCCATACCAATACCACCCCTTGCAGACCTAGATATAACCTTTTCCGGAGAAGTAACAGCAGAAGGATCTTTGCAGTCTGGTGTTGACGGCAAATTTGACATCAATGGTAGCGACTGGAATTGGGGACTATACAAAGTCGATAAATTTCTCGTACAGGGTCAGTATGAAAACGAAGTGCTGACAGTCAAACCACTAGAAGTGCAAACAGGAGAAACATTATTAGCATTTAATGGAGATTTGAGTCCAGAAAATCAGACTGGGAAATTACGATTAGAAAATATAGATTTAGGAGAAATACAGAAATTTGCCCAAAATTATATACCACCAAATATTAATATCAATATTACAGGAATTTTGAATGCTGAAACAGAAATAGGAGGAAATTTTGAAGACCCCAGAGCTATAGGTGAAATCAATATAGTAGACGGCACCTTAAACGAAAAACCCATTGAAAAAGCACAAACAGAATTTAGTTACAACACCGGGCGTCTGCGTTTTGGTGGAGGTATTTCTATAATTGGAGACCCAATTTTGTATAGAGGCGATGTACCCATTGACCTGCCCTTTGCTCAAGTTTCCGCAGGTAGTGATCTAATTAATGTCAGCGTCAATATTAAAAATGATGCGTTACAGATAGTTAACATCTTGACCGACCAGGTGACATTAAACTCTGGTCAAGGAGATATATTATTGCAGGTCAAAGGAACATTACAACAACCAGAACCAGAAGGATATGCTAAATTTGCAAATATAAGTATCACAGCAACAGCATTTCCCCAACCTCTAACAGACCTAGAAGGAACAGTTTTATTTCAGGGTGATCGCATTGAGGTAAAAGAACTCCAAGGAATTATTAGTGATGGTAAAGTTGAAGTCATTGGTGTTTTACCAATTTTTCAACCCTTTGGCAGTCAAGAACCAGATATAAATAACCCCCTGACAATTACATTAGACCAACTCAATATAGACTTTCAACGAGTTTTTCAAGGTGGTATTGATGGAAAAGTCCTGATTACAGGTACAGCTTTGCAACCAGAAGTAGGCGGTAACGTTGAAGTCTCCCAAGGTAAAATATTTTTGAATCAGGCAGCAGGTTTAGCAGCAGCAGCAGGTAGTCAAGAAAATCCACCTAGTTTTGGCATGGGAGAATTTGAGATTGGTCTAAATAATTTTCAAGTGACTCTAAGCGATCGCCTGCGGATGATTAGTCCAGGACTAGCTAACTTTGAAGTTGCAGGTGGTTTACTGATTAACGGAACCCTCAGCGATATTCGTCCAAGCGGCACGATCGACCTGGCAGCAGGGTCGATTAATCTATTTACTACAGAATTGCGTTTAGACCCCAACTATAACAACATAGCTACCTTTACCCCAATTAATGGACTTGACCCCATTGTAGATGTACAGCTATTAGCATCAGCTTTTGAAAGCAACCGTTCATCATCCCCATCATCTCCATTATCACCTGAGACCATAGACGCTCCATCACCAGGCACCTTGAATAGTAGTCAGAGAGTTAGAATTATGGCAACAGCAAAAGGACCTCTATCAGAATTAGAAAATAACCTAGAGTTGACCAGTTCTCCAAAGCGATCAGAAGTACAAATAGTCAGTTTGTTGGGTGGTAATATCATTGATACCCTTAGTGAAGATAGGAATTTAGCATTAGCTAATGTAGCAAGTACCACCATACTTGCTAACTTACAACAAGATATTATTGCAGCAACTGGGTTAAGTGAATTTCGGATATTTCCTGCAAGTATTCCTAAACGTGGAGCGCGACGTGCTTCCTCTTTGGGTTGGGGTTTGGAGGTAGGTGTTGATGTGACGAATAAATTAGGAGTATCCATGACTAGACTTTTTGGTGCCAATGAACCAACGGAATTTTCTCTGCTTTATGAACTTAATGATGAAGTACGCATCCGAGGAGGCAGTAACTTTAATGATAATGCAGTATTATCAGTGGAATATGAAGTACAATTTTAGTATTGCTACTCCGAAAACACATCTGGATAAATTTTTGGCATGGTTATATCTAACAATGTACCTAAACCACGAGTTCCAAAAGCCATTATTTTCAATGGGTTAGCACCATAAACCCGTTGGTTTTTCACTGCTGTTAACCCTTGCCATAAAGGACTATCTGAATAATTTAGATATTCTTCTATATCAGTATCAGTATCAGTATTATCATCATTACGATGATCAGATGAGATAAAAATCACATCTGGTTCTAATTTGCTAAGTCTTTCTAGAGAAAAAGGAAGAAAGAAATCTATTTGAGGACTATTATAGCAATGAGCGCTGGCATCTTTACATGTTACATAGATATTTGCAATGTAATATAAAAGTAACTGTATGAGCTGTATTTTTCATAAATTAGGCGATCGCTAAACCTTAAAGTTTTAAGGATGTCTGTAATGGTATTGATAATTTACAGTTTATAGCTTGAAATTGTTTAC
>NZ_JAAHGU010000078.1:0-32684 GCF_010692685.1 Okeania sp. SIO2F5
GGGAAGTCAATGTGTAGGAGAAAACAAGTACTTATGGTTAGCATCTTTGCGTGAAGAAGTAGGTGCATGGGAACAGATGCTGTGTAGTTTAGGAAAATTGTATGTACAGGGGGTGGATATAGATTGGACAGGATTTCACCGAAAATCTTTATGTAACAAGGTACTATTGCCTACTTATCCTTTCCAACGGCAACGCTATTGGGTGGAGACAAATAGTTGTTTACCTAAAAAGGCTGTTCTGCATCCTTTACTGAGAGAAAGATTGCATATAGTTGGCTTGGAAAATCAAATTTTATTCCAGACTCAATTAAGTGCTTCTGAGCCTTCTTATCTCAACGATCATCAAGTTTTTGGTCAACCAGTTTTACCTGCTGCTGCATACTTAGAGATGGCTTTAGCTGCAGGAGTAGCTATTTTCCAAGATTCCAATCTAATACTAGAAGAAGTAAATATTTACCAGGCTTTAATTTTATCTGAGAAAAAAGCAAAAACTCTTCAGTTAATATTGAAACCCGATCAAAAAAATGGTTATACCTTTGAAATTTTTAGCTTAAATATAGCTGAAGAACAACAAGCACCTGTGTGGACACTTCATATTTCAGGTAAACTCCTTAGAGGAGAAATACCAGAGGAAAAGAGAGGATTCGACTTATCACTTATTGAACAAGAATATGGCAAACAGATGAGTATTTCTTCCTTCTATGAAAGTTTAACTGAGTTTGGAATGTATTATGGTTCTAATTTTCAAGGAGTACAAAAACTTTATGTAAGTCAAGAAAAAGCTCTTAGTTTCAGCCAGTTACCACCTCATCTCTCTCTACAATCTCAATCTTACCAAATACATCCAATTCTCTTAGATTCCTGCCTTCATTCAGGATACGCTTTGAGATTGGCAAAAAAAGATGAATTATCTAAAAATATAGATATTTATTTGCCCATAGAATTAAAACGGTTAAAATTATATCGTCCCTTCACCTCCCAACTTTGGAGTCAAGTACAACTAAGCTCTCCTCAAGAACTCGATCCAGAAACTGTTTCTTCAAATTTTAACTTGTTTAATGAGGAGGGAGCATTAATAGCTGAAATTGAGGGTCTTACCTCTAAACGTACTAGTAGTAAAGCTCTGCTTAATCTGATTTCAACTCAACGACAAAAAGAACTCCAAGATTGGTTTTATCAACTACAATGGCAGCCTATTTATTCTGTATCTGGGGTGTATCAAAACATAATACCGGAGATGGAATTAAGTCATTGGCTAATTTTTACGGATACTAAAGGAAAAGGAAAATCTTTAGCAGCACATTTACAGCAATTAGGTCAAGAAATTACTCTAGTCTATCCTGGTGAGAGTTGGCAAAAATTAAGCTGTGGAGTTTATCAAATTAATCCCAGTAATTCTCAAGATTTTGAGAGTTTATACCAACAAATCTTAACAGAAACTAAATCACCGATAAAATATGTTATTCATTTGTGGAGTCTAGACTCTTTGCCTTCAGAACAATTAACAATTACAGGACTAGAACAAGCAGAAAAATTAGGATGTGCCAGTGTCTTGCATTTAGTTCAATCCTTAGCTAAAAATCATCAATATTCTATTCCTAAGCTGTGGCTAGTAACTGAAGGAGCACAATTAGTTTTAAATCTAGAGGAATTAGCAATAGCTCAAACTCCATTATGGGGATTAGGGAAAGTAATATCTTTAGAACATCCGCAGCTCTGGGGAGGATTAATCGATTTAGAACCTACTGGTGGAGAAAAACAAATAGAAATACTATTGAATCAGATTACTTCTAATTCAACGGAAGATCATCTTTCTATTAGAGGAGACAAGACTTATGTCGCTCGTTTAGTTAAGCAATCTCCAAGAAAATCTCAATCTTATCAATGGCAATCAGAGGGAACTTACCTGATTACAGGAGGATTAGGAGCTTTAGGATTACATACTGCTAAGTGGATGGTAGAAAAAGGAGTAAGAAATATAGTCTTCATCAGTCGTAGCTCTCCCGATCAAACAAAGCAAGCAGCGATCGCTAATTTAGAAGAACAAGGAACGCGGGTTTTAGTTGCTCAAGCAGATGTATCCCATCAGGAAGAATTAAGGGCAGTACTTGAACAAATCCAACTAACTATGCCTCCTCTTAAAGGGATTATTCATGCAGCTGGAGTAGCAGAATTTGAACCACTAACACAGATGGGACTAAGCCAAATGAGTACAATTTTACAACCAAAAGTGAGAGGAGGATGGCTTCTTCATCAACTAACTAAAGATATAAAGATAGACTTTTTTATCTGCTTTTCTTCAATTGCTGCTTTATGGGGTTCAGTTGGTCAAGCTCATTATGCTGCAGCTAACCATTTTCTTGATGGGCTTGTTCATTATCGTACCTCCATAGGATTACCGGGATTAACTATCAATTGGGGGCCTTGGACGGGAGGAGGCATGGCTGATACAGAACAACTATTAGAATTAAGGAAAAGAGGCATTAAACCTTTATCCCCTTCTCAAGCTCTAGTCGCTTTAGAACAATTGTTAGATAGTAGTGAAATCCAGACTGGTTTAGCTAATGTTGATTGGAGTATCTTTAAAGAACTTTACGAAATAGGAAGAGTTAGGTTACTTCTAGAAGAAATTGAGGTAAAACCAGGCCAAACACAATTGCTAAATGATTCAAATCAACTAGCGACAAAAGCAAAACAAGAAAGAATTTTATCACAATTAAAACTAGCTAACGATGAAGAAACAGAAAAAATTTTATTAGCTTATCTTTTAGAGGAAATAGCTCAGGTATTGGGAATAAAAATTGAAAAAATAGAATTAGAACAACCATTGACTATGATGGGAATAGATTCTTTGATGGCGGTAGAATTACGCAATCAGGTACAAAAAGCTCTAGGAATAGAAGTTCCTTTGAGCCAATTTATGGAAGGCTTGACTGTAGTTGCTCTAACTAAAGAAATCCAAAAGCAACTAAAGGAAACCCATCCAACAATTGGAGTTGAATTAAAAAATAATCAACAAACTTTGTTAACTAATGTAAAAAATAATGATTGGATAGAGGTAGACCTATGAACTTGATTGAATTTTTACAAGACCTTTCCCTAAAAGGGGTAAAGTTGTGGATTGAGGGAGAACGGCTACGCAGTGGCGGTTCTAAAGAAGTGTTGACTGCTGATGTAATCGCTCAACTAAGACAACACAAAGACAAAATCTTACAGTTGCTGCGGGAACGCCCAGATATTTTCAACGTTTACCCCCTTTCCTTTGGTCAAAGGGCACTATGGTTCTTGTGGCGATTAGCGCCTAAGAGTTCAGCTTATAATGTAGCCTTTAACTGCCGTATCTATTCTCAAGTAAATCTTGATACTTTACAGAAGGCATGGCAATTATTAAGTGAACGTCATTCTTTGCTGCGTACTACTTTTCTTCAGCAAGAGCAAGAGCCATTCCAAAAGATACATTCTAATTTAGAGATTGATTTTAGACAAATTGATGCTTCTAACTGGAATGAAAACGAACTCAATGTTAAAGTTGTTCAAGAATACCAACATCCTTTTAATCTTGAAGACGGACCTGTAGCCCGAATGAGATTGTTTACATACTTTCATGAGGAACATATCCTGTTGCTTGTACTTCACCATCTTAATTGGGATGCTTGGTCTATAGGTATAGTAGTACAAGAATGGCTCAGTATTTACCAGTCACTAATTGAAGGGACTAAAAATAGCCTAACTCCTATTGACTATACTTACTTGGATTATGTTCATTGGCAAAAAGAATTATTGGCAAGCGACAAAGGAAAAGAACTTTGGGAGTATTGGCAACAGAAATTATCAGGAGAATTACCTGTACTAAATTTACCAGTTGATAAACCTAGACCTAAAATTCAAACTTACAATGGTGCTTCTTATTACTTCCAATTACCAGAAAATTTAACTAAAGAAATTAGGGAAGTAGCTAAAAGAGAAGGAGTAACTTTGTACATGATGTTACTAGCAACATTTCAAGTTCTTCTTCATCGTTATACAGGGCAAGAGGATATTTTAGTAGGTTCACCAACTTCGGGAAGAACCAGGTATGAATTCACCAATATTGTCGGTTATTTTGTTGACCCAATGGTTATGCGGGCAAATCTGGAAGGAAATCCGAGTTTCTCTGAGTTTTTAACTCAGGTGCAACAAACAGTAAAAGAAGCAGTTGCTCATCAGGATTTTCCTTTTGCTCTGTTAGTAGAACGATTGCAGCCAGATAGAGATTTAAGTTATTCTCCAATTTTTCAAGTTAGCTTTGTTCTGCAAAACTTTAAACAATTTGAAAAACTACAACAGTTATTCTTAGGACAAGAAATAGTAGAAGTAGAAGGTCTCAAATTGAAATCTTGGTCAATGCCTCAGCAAGAGGGTCAGTTTGACTTGGAGCTAGAAATGGTGGAAAGTAACTCATCTCTAGTAGGATGTTTCAAGTACAATGCCGATCTCTTTGAGGAGCCAACAATATGTCGTATGGCTGGGCATTTTCAGACTTTGTTAGAAGGTATTGTTGTTAATCCTGAACAAAAGGTAAGACAATTACCTTTGCTAACAACAGAAGAACATCATAAGTTATTAGTTACATGGAATAATACCAAAACTGACTATTTATTGGACAAATGTATTCATCAGTTATTTGAGGAGCAGGTTGAAAGAAGTCCTAATAGTGTAGCTTTAGTATTTGAAACAGAGGAACTAACTTATCAACAGTTAAATGAGCAAGCTAATCAATTAGCACATTATTTGCAAGCTAAAGGTATTGGATCAGAAAAACTTGTTGGTATTTGTGTGGAGCGATCGCCTCTCATGGTAGTAGGTTTGCTAGCTATTCTTAAAGCAGGTGGAGCATACATACCATTAGACCCAAACTATCCTCAAGAGCGACTATCCTTAATACTGGAAGATTCCCAAGTATCAGTATTGTTAACTCAAAAGCAACTGGAAAAATCCTTGCCCCAACACCAAGCTCAGTCAGTTTTTCTTGACACTGATTGGGAAAAGATTGGTCAATACCAACAAGATAATCCTAATAGCGAAGTAACTATTAAAAACTTGGCTTATACAATCTACACTTCCGGGTCTACTGGTCAACCAAAAGGAGCAATGAATACTCACCAAGGTATTTGTAATCGATTGTGTTGGATGCAAGAAACTTATAAACTCACTACAGTAGATCGTGTTCTTCAGAAAACACCTTTCAGCTTTGATGTATCAGTTTGGGAGTTTTTCTGGCCACTTATAACTGGAGCTTGTTTAGTTCTTGCAAAACCAGAAGGTCATAAAGACAGTGCATACCTAGTTAAACTAATTTCTGAAAAGAAGATAACTACGATCCATTTTGTCCCCTCTATGCTGCAAGTTTTCTTGGCAGAAATTGGTTGGGAAACTTGTGATTCTCTCAGGCAGGTGTTCTGTAGTGGAGAAGTGCTATCGTTACAACTGCAAGAGAAATTTTTAAATCATCTTAAAGCTAAGTTGCATAATCTTTACGGCCCAACTGAGGCTGCAATAGATGTTACATTTTGGGAGTGTACTCACCAAAGTCAGCAACACACTGTTCCCATTGGTCGTCCAATTGCCAACACGCAAATTTATTTACTGGATTCCCATTTACAACTGGTACCAATTGGAGTTCCAGGAGAAATCCATATTGGCGGGTTAAATTTAGCTCGTGGCTATCTCAATCGTCCTAAACTTACTGGTGAGAAGTTCATTCATAATCCATTTAGTGAAGATCCGGAGTCTCGCCTTTACAAAACTGGCGATCTAGCTCGTTACCTCAATGATGGCAGCATTGAATTTTTAGGTCGAATTGACTATCAAGTTAAAATTCGTGGCTTCAGAATTGAACTGGGAGAAATTGAGACTATTCTTAGCAAGCACTCCGCTATCAAAACAGCAGTGGTAGTGGTACGGGAAGACATAACCAATGATAAGCAATTAGTAGCCTACATCGTTCCAGAATCTGAACAAGCACTGACTTCACAGGAACTACGAAGTTTTTTGAAAACAAAACTACCAAGTCAAAACATTCCTTCAGCTTTTGTTTTTATAGATACTCTACCTTTAACTCCCAATGGAAAATTAGACCGTCGGGCTTTACCTACTCCCAACCAAATACGACCCGATTTGCAGAATACATATATAGCCCCCAAAACTTCTACAGAGAAAAAATTAGCAGATATCTGGGCTAAAGTTCTTAACCTCAAAAAAGTTGGTATCCATGATAACTTCTTTGAACTAGGAGGAGATTCGATTCGGAGTATCCAAGTTCGTGTCTTAGGGCAAAAAATTGGTTTGGATTTTTCGATTGAGCAAATATTTCAGCACCAAACAATTCACGAGTTAGCAAAAGAGGCAAGTACGGTCAGTCCTGGTTTTTCTGAGATCAAAACCGAGCCTTTTAGTCTAATTTCAAATACAGAGCGACAGAAGCTACCTGATGATATAGAAGATGCCTATCCTTTAGCAAGGCTTCAAGCAGGAATGATATTCCACAGCGAATATAATCATGGTGTCGTATATCATGATATTTTCAGCTATCACCTAAGGAGTATTTTTAAACAGGAAGTTTTTCAGGAAGCTATACAAAATTTAGTTAGGCGTCATCCAATACTACGGACATCTTTCGACCTAGCTGCTTCTGAAGAACCAATACAACTTGTTCATCAGAAAGTTGATATTCCATTACTGGTAGAAGACTTGCGCCATCTGTCCGGAGAAGAGCAAGAATTGACTTTAGCGACATGGGTGGAAACTGAAAAGAAACAAAATTTTGATTTAAGTCGTCCACCCCTAATACGTTTTCAAATCCATCTTCGTACAGAAGAAACATTTCAACTAAGTTTGAGCTTTCACCATGCTATTCTTGATGGGTGGAGCGTAGCCTCTTTATTTTCTGAATTGCTTCAAAAATATTCTTTCTTGCTTGAAGGAAAAGCCTATGTTATGGAGAATACACTGGCTTTTGAATTCAGGGATTTTGTGGCTCAAGAGCAAAGAATTCTCAGTAATTTAGAACATCAGGAGTATTGGCTTAAAAAACTTGAAGGAATAACATTTACAAAACTTCCTCGCCCCTTTAATCCTTATGATGGAGCTGATGCTGGGCAACATCGTAACTATGATGTTGATTTGCCATATGATATTTCTGATGGTTTGAAGCAGATATCTTATTCTCTAAGCGTTCCCCTCAAAAGTGTTTTGTTAGCTGCACACTTAAAAGTGTTAAGTGTATTAAGTAATCAGTCAGATGTAATAACAGGGTTGGTCTCTAACAGCAGACCAGAAGCAGATGATGTTGAGAAAGTTTTGGGACTTTTTCTAAATACCTTACCTTTCTCTTCCCAACTACAAGAGGGAACTTGGATAGACTTAATTCGTGAAACTTTTGAGAATGAGTTAGAGATACTCCCTAACAGGGAGTATCCTATGGCTGAATTGCAGAGAATTTTGGGTGGGCAGCCTTTGTTTGAAACGGCTTTTAATTTTATTCATTTTGATGCATATAAAAAAGAAACAGGTCTGACTGGTATAGAGTTATTAGGTGGGAATACTTTTGAAGCAAATAATTTAAGCCTTTTGGTTAACTTTATGGTAGACCCTGATTCATCTTTGGTTAAACTGTTCTTTAGCTACAACGCAGCTCAGTTAGATGAGAATCAGATTAGCCGTTTGGGAGACTATTATGCTAACACTTTAGCTACAATTGTGAACAAACCAAACGAACAATATTTATCCTATTCTCCTCTTTCAGAAGCAGAGCAGCAGTTACAGTTAGTAGAGTGGAATAAGACACAAGCAAACTACCCTCAAGATAAATGTATCCATCATCTATTTGAAGCTCAAGTAGAAAAAACACCAGAAGCTGTAGCAATCGTATTTAAAGAAAAGCAACTAACCTATCACGAGTTAAATATTCGTGCAAATCAGCTTGCTAATTATCTGCAATCTTTAGGGATTGGATCGGAAACACTGGTGGGTATTTGTGTCGAACGTTCTTTAGAAATGGTTGTGGGAATACTAGCCATTCTCAAAGCTGGTGGAGCATATGTACCATTAGATCCAAATTATCCCCAAGAGCGTCTTTCATTGATTTTAGAAGATTCTCAAGTTTCAGTACTGTTAACTCAACAGCAATTGAAAACATCTTGGCCCCAAAACAAAGCTCATATAGTCTTTTTAGATACTGATTGGGAAATTATCGCTCAACATAAGCAAGATTGTCCTATAAATGAAGCAAAACCAAACCATCTTGCTTATGTAATTTATACATCAGGCTCTACAGGAGTACCTAAAGGAGTAGCTATAGAGCATCGTAATACTATCAATTTACTCTATTGGGCAAAAGAAGTATTTTCTCCAGAATCTCTTGCAGGTGTTTTAGCTTCTACTTCTATCTGCTTTGATCTTTCAGTCTTTGAATTGTTTGTTGCTTTGTGTTGGGGAGGTAAATCTATTCTTGCTGAAAATGCCCTAGAGATAACTAATTTACCTGTAGCAAAAGACATTACTCTTATCAATACTGTTCCTTCAGTCATAGCTGAGTTACTCAAAGTTGATGGGATACCAGAATCAGTTAAAACAGTAAATTTAGCTGGTGAACCTCTGCACACATCGCTAGTCAAAGAACTGTATAAGCAAGACACAATTAAGTCTGTTTTTGATTTGTATGGTCCATCAGAAGCAACTACCTATTCTACATTTGCTCTCAGAAGTAGCGAAGGACTAGAAACAATTGGTCGTCCAATTGCTAATACGCAGATTTATATTTTAGACTCAAACCTAAAGTTACTACCCGCTGGTGTTCCTGGCGAATTATATATTGGTGGTGACGGTTTAGCTCGAGGATATCTCAATCGTCCTCAATTGACTGGTGAAAAGTTCATCCTTAACCCTTTTAATCATGAGTCATCTTGCCTTTACAAAACTGGCGATCTAGCTCGTTACCTTTCCAATGGCAACATCGAATTTTTAGGTCGAATTGACAACCAAGTAAAAATTCGTGGTTTCCGAATTGAACTAGGGGAAATTGAAGCTGTGCTTAACACCCATCCCCAAATTGAGCAAGCTGTAGTCATGGCAAGAGAGGATATTCCCGATCGTAAAACTTTAGTAGCTTACGTAGTTTACGATCAAGAAAAAGAATCTGAAATCACCAATTTACGAAGTTTTCTCAAACATAAATTACCAGAGTACATGATACCGAATGTTTTTGTACATCTTGATACATTACCATTAACACCAAATGGCAAAATAGATCGTAAAGCACTACCAATAATTGATTCATCTAAAATTCAACGAAAAGAAGCTTACTATCCTGCAATTACACCGATAGAAGAGCAATTACTGGCTATCTGGAGGGATGTCTTAGAAATACAACATATCGGTGTTCGTGATAACTTCTTTGATCTTGGCGGTCATTCTCTTTTAGCGGTACGCTTGATGGCTCAGATACAAGCACAATTTAGCAAAAATCTACCCCTAGCCATGCTTGTTAGAAATCCAACTATTGAAACGCTGGCTGCAATTCTTTCCAGACCAAGTTCTTCATCAGAGTGGGACTCTTTAGTCAAGATTCATTCCCATGGTTCAAAAACACCTATATTCTGTGTTCCAGGTGCAGGTGGTAATGTTCTTTACTTACAAGATTTAGCCCGTCTTCTTAAACCAGACCGCCCATTTTATGTCCTGCAAGCACAAGGTCTTGATGGCATACAAACTCCCCAAACTAGAGTTGAGGAAATGGCAGCTAAATATATTAAGGCAATACAAAGTGTTCAACCAGAAGGGCCTTATATCCTAGTAGGTCATTGTTTTGGTGGCTATGTCACATTTGAAATGGCTCTACAGTTAACTAAGCAAGGTCATAAAATAGCACTACTCGCTATTTTAGGAATTAGTGGCCCTCTTCGTGATAATTATCCACTAGTAGTTGATGAAGATATTGACGATGATGCACAAATGCTCATCAAAATTGCTACAAGAGCTTCTCAAGTAAGACCTAATGACAATCCGTTGTTAACATCCTATGATGAACTCACGCAAATAAGTAGTCTAGATGAACAATTGGATAATTTGATAGCCAACACAAATACATTTACACTACTAGACCCTGTTGCTAACCGTTTAATGGCAAAAGGTTTAATGGAAGTCCGTAGGGGAAACCTCATAGCTCTTTTAAGGTATAACCCTCAGGAAACTTATTCAGATCGCATTACTCTATTTCGGGGGATGCAAGATATTCCTCAATCAGCGAGGGATCTAAACGCTGAAGAAATCAAAGATTGGTCTTATGACTGGAATAACTTTTCAACTGAACCAGTTGAAGTTATATGGGTTCCAGGTGATAGGACAACAATGTTAAGTGACACTAATCTTCCAACACTATCTGAAAAGCTACAAAAATGTCTTGATTTTCTCGATAAAATTTAGTACAGTTATAAACTGTAAAAACTAGTCAAAAAAGTCAAGAACTCTTACTTATATAAGTAGACTGTTCCCCTATCCCAAAGGCAAAAGTTACTCCAGTTAGGGGTATTTGGGAATAATCCCCGGTCTGTAAGGAAACAGCAACTAAAGTCGCTCGTGTTGCTTTTATGACTCTGATTAAAATACCGAGGTTTCCAAGCTTCCCGATTTTTCTAGGTGAATTAAGAATGTTGAAAAAAATATCAATAACTGCTGCTACCTCATTATTCGTAATGCTAGGTTTTCCAGAAGCAGCACAATCAATAACGTTTACAAGTAGTATATTTGCTAGTGGTCTGGATAATCCATCAGGTCTAGCTTTTGGTCCAGACGATGCACTCTATGTTACAGAAGCAGGTAAAGGTGGACCAGGACCTTGTGTTCCATCTCCGAGTGTACAAGGAGCAGAGATATGTTATGGTCCAACAAGTGCTATCACCAGAATTAAAGATGGAGTGCAAGAGCAAGTAATCACTGGTTTACCTTCTTTAGCATTACCTAATGGAAGTGAAGCAAATGGAGCTAATGATATAGCTTTCGATTCAAATGGTTTAGCCTATGTTGTTGTTGGTTTTGCTACCAATCCAGCTAATCGCGATCCTATAATAGGAGTTCCTGATTTTGGCTCTTTGATTAGTCTGGATTTTAATCAAGGAACTTGGACAAAACTTTCCGATATATCAAACTATGAACTTCTCAATAATCCAGACCAAACTGATATCATTAGTAATCCCTACAGTCTTTTGATTGAGGATAATATTGCTTTTATTATTGATGCAGGAGCAAATGATTTACTTAGTGTTGACCTTAGCGAGAATGAAACTGCATTAGAAGCAGTATTTGAAGAGATAATTGCAATTAATCCTTTCTCAGGATTAGAAATTCCCGTACAATCTGTACCAACTTCAATTACTAATGGCCCATATGGCGCTTTCTACGTCGGTGAGCTTACTGGTTTTCCTTTTCCAGACGATGGTGCTCGTATATTCCGCGTTGTCCCTGGTAATGAACCAGAGGTTTATCTTGAAGGCTTTACACAAATTATCGATCTTGCTTTTGATAACCAAGGAAATTTGTATGTTTTAGAATATGCAGCTCAATCTCTATTGACAGGTAATCCTGTTGGTGCTCTTATTCAGATAAGCTCTGATGGAACCAGAAGAAACATTGGTGGCGATCAATTAATCTTGCCAACTGCCATCACAGTTGGAGCTGATAATGCTATCTATGTTGCCAATAATGGCCCTTTCTCTGAATTAGGAGAAATCATTAGGTTCAAGTCTACTAATGAAGCAACTCCAGTCCCTGAAAGTAGTTCGATATTGGGTCTATTAATTTTTGGGATTAATATAGCTCTCTTTCGTTACTCTAGGAGAAGTAAAATAAACAGGAAACCTCTTCAAACCTGATTTGACAATCTGCGATTACAGCAGTTTCGGAGTTAATGGGGTACAAAATTTTATCACTTTAGTAAATAGATAAGTAGTTATTCAAAATTAATTACACATACTCTAAAGTTTTGATAAGCGTACAATAGTAGATTGATTTTTAGGCGTTGATGAATCAGGCGTTGCATATGCGGGATGAATTGTAGGCTTGGAGAAAGAGAAATTATAAAGATTGAGTTTACCTGACTCCAAAAGATTCATCCCTTGATTCATCGGCGTTGCTGAATCAAGCTATGAAATCTAAATTTGTAAAATATAAAATGCTTTTTAATTAGGATTTAGGTAATCACCATTTCCAGAAAATCACAGCCAAAATCACAAATGCCGATTTTTAGTTTTTTATTTTGAAAAATGAGTGTAACAGATAACTTAGTTAGAAATATTCCTTGTGAGAAAAGGCCCATCATCTTACAAACTTTACAATGGTTCCTAAACCCTGTTGATTATCTGGAAGCAAACATCAAGAGTTTTCCTGATATTTTTATTGCTAAACCTCTTCCTATAGGTGATGGTGATACCTTGTTTGTTATCGATCCGAAAATATTAGAGTATATTTTTACTCATGATCGAAAAGAATTTACTGCTCCTGGAAACTTAAATGCTATTGTTTTTGAACAATTCGTTGGAAATAATGCTCTAGTTACAACAGAAGGCGATATCCATCGCCAACGTCGTCAGTTAATAATGCCATCCTTTCATGGAGAACGTCTCGAAGCATATGGAATATTAATTCGGCGGATTACTGAAGATGTGATGAAAAATTTACCTATTAACCATCCATTTTTAGCTACGGAAATTATGCAAGAGATCTCATTAAAAGTGATAGCGCAAGCAGTTTTTGGAATTATTGAAGGAGAACGCTATCAAAAACTAATAGCACTACTGAAAAAGTTTACTGAGATTTTTGCTTCTCCTTTCACTTCTTCTTTATTCTTTTTTCCTTCCTTACAAAAAGACTGGGGAAACTGGAGTCCCTGGGGAAAGTTTATCCGTATACGAGAAGAAATAAATAACCTCATCTATGCTGAAATCAATTACCGTCGCGATCGTCCCAATTTTAAACACTCTGATGTATTGTCTCTCTTAATGTCGGCAAGATACGAAGATGGACAAGCAATGACAGAAAAAGAATTACGAGATGAATTAATAACTTTATTAATTGCTGGACATGAAACAACTGCTTCATCCATGGCTTGGGCTTTATACTGGCTTCATCGTACTCCACAAGTGCTGGAAAAATTGCTAGCAGAATTAAATACACTTTCTTCTACAGCTACTTCAATGGAAGTTTTTCGTTTGCCTTATCTCACTGCTGTTTGCAATGAAACTCTTAGGATTTGTCCTGCTGCCATGACAACCTTTCCAAGGATGGCTCAAGAGGTCGTTAATATTTCAGGATATACGATTAAGCCAAGAGATATTATTTTTGGTTGTATATATTTAACTCATCACCGCGAAGATATTTATCCTAATCATGAACAATTTATACCAGAGCGATTTTTAGAACGTAAATATAGTCCTTTCCAATTCATTCCTTTTGGTGGTGGTAGTCGTCGTTGTATAGGAGAAGTATTAGCACAATTTGAAATGAAGTTAGTGATTGCTACCATTCTCTCTCAACATCAATTAATGTTAAAGGAACAAAAACCTGAAAAATTAAAAAGAAGAGGCTTTGGCTTATCACCAACAAGAGGTGTAAAAATGACGGTAGTGCATCAGCAAAGTGTGTGAATGCTCATGGGGTGAGTACCTCAAAGGTATTGTGGGATAAGGGTTTAAAAGCTCACGGGGTGACAAGCAGCTCTAAACTATTGCTAGATAAAGGCTCATATCATGTCCGGTAGCATCGTTTGCTCACGGGGTGACAAGCCCTTCAAAACTATTGTATGATCAGGATTTAAAGGATATCCACTCTGTCAAAATTTGACGGTTTTGATGAGAATGATAATTATTTTTAGTAGTGATGCGGGTTTGCGATATAGCTGCCGCACTTGCTCCGCCAACGCGAACCCACACCCCCCCTTTTTTAAAGTTGATTTTTATGTCAATTGTTAATGATAGCCATAAGTCACATTTTATGGTAAAAAAAGTCGGTCCACTTACATCAATAGACCGACCGAATGCAATTTTTATCATTGTATGAGTCACATTTTAAACAATCTTTGACCAATACTCAAGTTCAAACTTTAAAAATTTTAGGCAAGGTTAATTACCGTCCAAAAAACTGTCAAAATAGAAAGGTTGGCAGCTTGTTTTCCTTTGCCTATTAAATATGAAAGCCGTCGAAAACATATACAAAGATTTTTAACATTATTTTCTTTGAGTCTTCCTTTGTTTTGGTTCCCCATTATAATGATGATTATTAGTAGGGAATTTTCTCCAGGTAGTCGATTAATCTTAACTATAGATAGAACACAATTACCTCATCATAATATTTTTTTCATAGGGGCGATCTACAAAAAACGAGCTTTACCTATTTATTGGCAAGTTTTGGAGAAAAAAGGTAGTAGTAATTTAGCAGAACAGAAAGCGCTGATTAGACCAGTTTTACGTTTATTAAAAAAATATGAGTTAGTGGTTATTGGAGATCGAGAATTCCATGGTGTAGACTTATCTCACTGGCTGAAAAATCAAAAATCACCTCAAAAAAATTATTTTATTTTCAGACAAAAAATGAATACTTACTATAGGAAACCTGGAAAAAATTATCACCAATTGAGTTCTTTACCAATATATCCCGGAACCAAAATATTTTTGAGTAATATCAATATTACTCAAAAAAAAGGTTTTGGCAGATTTAATTTAGCAGCATACTGGAAAGGTAAATATAATCAGAAGGTGGAAAAAGCGAGTGCGTAATTCCGAGGTTTCCTCGGAATGAAAGACGCACTCAAGACAGAACCTTGGTATTTATTGACAAATATTGATAATTTAGATGAAGTTATAAAAATTTATCGCTCTCGAATGGGCATTGAGGCTATGTTTAAAGATTGTAAAACAGGGGGATACAATCTAGAGGGTAGTCGAGCTAATACGCAACGTCTGACCAATTTGATTTTACTCATAGCTATTGCTTATACAGCTTCATTTTATCAAGGTAAACTCATCAAAAAATCCGGGTATCAAAATTATATTGCCCGATTAACAGAGACCTCGCGAAGAGATAGAAGACATAGTGAATTTTGGCTTGGTATATATGGTTATCTTTGGGGAATTGCCTGGGACTATTTAGTTGATATTGTTCAACAGATAATTAACCTTAATCCTCACAAAAAGTCTCATTATCAAAGGGGATTAAAAGCTCTGTCAATGTTAGATAATATTTAATTATTTGCCCGAAACGTTTTACAATTCATCTGATTATTAACAAATTTTAACAGGACTTACATAAATTTTCTAGGATTTATCTGATTGAACAATGAATCAACGTAATTGGTAATGTGGGTTCGCGTTAGCGGAGCAAGTGTGGCAGCTATATCGCGAACCCACATCACTACTAAGAATAATTATTATTCTCATAAAAACCGTCAAATTTAGGCAGAGTGGATATCCTTTAAATCCTGATCATACAATAGTTTTGAAGGGCTTGTCACCCAGTGAGATCGCATCGCTAAAAATCATCAAATCCAGAAAGATTCAATCAGGAAATAAGAAAGTATACTGAATTATCATCCCCAGGCAAACCTCAAAAAAAATCCTAACTTTCCACAGTAGAAGTAATATAGCAGTTGTAGATGAGCAAGTAGCGATCGCCTCAAAAATAATCAAGGAAAAAATAGATTGAAGAGACAAGAAAAACAAGTCAAGATTTATTCTGTCTTTGACTCAAAAATTTCATCAAAAAAATCTCAAAAAATTGAAAATATGACTTGACATCAAATACTTGACAAGATATTATAAATATAATGGAAAAGGTGTGCTCATATATAGTAATAATTAAAAGAGTAAAAACTCCAGAAAAATAGGTTTTACTCTCAGCAACACCGAAAATATCATTAGGAGTAATTAAGAGAAATTGGTATCTCATCAGAAAATATCTAGAACGAGAAAAATCCGCTTTTATCCTCTCATAATTTACCTTTTAACCTTTAGTTTTTCCTGTATCTTCTATCATTAAACCCTAGTGTGATACAACCTAGCACAAGACTAGAAGCGAACCACCACCACAGTATAGGTCCTAGTGTCAATGGATTAAATTTAGCCTCAAAATCACCCAACCCCTCATTGAAAGGTTTTAATGGATCGAAAGGCACAGTAGAGTTCGTGATCAGTAAATTAGTCTCTGTAGGAGTTTTGCCCTGAAAAGTCATGAATTTGGAAACTGTAGTATCGGCATACACAGTAGAATCTTCCCAAAGTGTAGGTGTTTTTTCTTCTGTAATAGTTAAGTCTCCAGAATTACCAAACACATCATTGAAAGAATTAGAATTTACAGATAGATTATGCGATACACCATTAAAATCCCGGTCGAGAATGCTCCTTACATGAAAAGTATCTTCAGTATCAACTAAGGGTAAAAAAGCCATAGCAGAGTTAGTTAAAGCAAACAAAGAAATAGCACTTGTAGCTGTAGCAATTAGGAGACCCTGAAAAGATGAGTTGAAGTTTTTCATTTATATTACTGATGATAGATGTAGATTGAGTTTTTTGTTTATTCAGATATCTTAGTGATTCAACTTTACATCAGTAAAATTTAAGTTGCAAGTGTTTTAGGCCAACTTCATTAAATCTTCATAAATAAAGACTGATCTTTACTAAATCTTCAAGATACAAATTTCATAATTCTGTGGCGAATAAAGGCGACCGCTGTAATTAAATAACAGTTATAAAGACCTAAGCAAAATCAAGTAATTAATTTGATTCGCTAAAATTTTTACAACAATTGAATTAATTATCGCTATAATTTTTACCTTTGCTGAACATAACTATCAAACCTTTCCCGTAACTGTTCAACTGTCAAATTCTGCATCCAATATTCTACCAAAGCGTGACCAAATGCCCAAGCATTCCGGTCTGGTGAAGAAGGATTTTCTAATAACAAAGGCCAAAGTGCCAGTAAGTCAAAACTACCTAAATTTGCATCCCCACTAAAGAGGGAAAATAAATCGTAAGCCATTTGTAACTTACCAATAACCACAGGCAACTCTTCCACCGGAATTTTTTCTGCCAACAAATAAGCTAAAGTTGGCGAACCAGTTGTCAGAGTAGAAACAAACTGCAACACTGGACTCTTTAACAAAGCAGTTAACCCCTGAGTAGTCGCCATTTGAAAAGTGTAACGATCGATAATTTTAGCTGCTGCAACAGTACGAACCTCGCGATCGCGCAAAAACCGAGCCAGACGTAATTGTTTAGCAGGAGCAATAGCTTCTAGCAAAAACATAGAAATAGCATCAACATTCCAAGCACCTCTATTACTTTTAATATCCCCCGTAACCACAGGCAAAACTTGATTACAAAAATCTCCAAATATTTCTGCGCGATATTGAGTCGCCTCCCGAATAGACTTTTCTTTCGCACCTTTACCCCAAACCCAATCATAAGGAGGTTGCCATTCTCGGATAGGTCGCAAACGGTCAACTTGGGTAACAATCACAATAGCAGGCAAATCTGCAATTTCTATTTTTATGTCTTGGAGAAAGTCTACATCCATTTGTAGCGCCGGGTCGAGAGCAGGAGTTACCAGCAACAATAAATCAGCAGTTTCAGCATAGTCGAGTACAAGTTCCCGCAAGTCTGGGCGGTTTGCTTGTTCGTAACCTGGTGTATCCCACAAATTGAGAGTCTCTCCAGTTTGCTGCCATTGATAATTTTGAATTTTATCGGTACTCGGTAATACATCCACTGTGGCACGGTCAGCTTGAAATAGAGTATTAATCAAACTACTCTTTCCTGCCCCAGTGCGCCCCACCAACAAAATATTAACAGGTTTTTGCTCTACAGTTTCAGCGGGTTGAGCTTGTTCGAGAATTTGTTCGAGAGTTTTAGTTTCTGCCTTCGGGAGACTAGGACTGGGAATAACAGACTCAGAAAATTCTAGGTTGTTGCCTCCGTAGAGAGCGATCGCTTGCTGGCAAAGATTTCGTAATGCCACTTCCCGCAATATCTGACTGAAATTCATCAATAACTGTTGATTTGCTTGGTCACTGTAACGCCGACTTGCTAGTTTAGCTGCTGCTGTTACTGGGTTAAGAAACCATTGTACCCAACCCCAAGCTTGGAAAAGTTTCCGTGCTGAGGGTTCTAATTTGCGATAAATTTCATATCCCTGATATGCTTGACCAACGGTTATTTGATTCAAGGTTGGAGATAATTTTTGCATCCATCGATTCATATCATCAACTGTACCTCGAATTAGACCGTAAGCTTGGGGAATGTAGATATTGAGCAGAGGATATTTGCCCTCCGGATGGTAAGTATTAGCAACAGCAACTATTACTGCTTGACAACGTTGCCAAAATGTTTGCCAGTCTTCCCACAGAGGAAGGTCGTTGCGGGATGATTTCAGAATTTCTTGCAGAGCAGTTTCTATCTGGAGAGTTGTATCGCTTTTTGTGGGTAGGGTTGTGGTGTCATCAGTAAATTCGATTTGTTTGTTAACTTTTGCCATTACCTCTTTCATTTGTGCAACTGTCGGTCGCGTCCATTTGACCAGTAACCAACGCCATCCCACAAAGAGGAGGATAAATACGCCCCATATCCAGTTTATTCCCCACTGGTTGATTTGCATTCCGGCAGATATCATCAGGAAAGCTACAACACTAACAAGGGGAATAGCTAAAATTACTAATTGCCACAGTTTTAATCGTATCATTATATGTTATTTATTTGAGTTTATATATTCAAAAGTTTACCTTGAGTTTTTCCCTGTGGCAGTTTTATATAGAAATTCCCATGCTGGAGAGGTACAAAATTTTTGGTTCTAGGGAACAGGGAACAGGGAATAGAAGACAAAATTAAAAGAAGATAGCTTGGCATTGGCAAATCTCAGAATAGCTGTGGAATTAGACAAAAGTCTTACAGCGATTTTCATTTGGGTAAACCACAGTAGGGGCGATTCGCGTTTGCGGAGCATTCCGTAGGAAATCGCCCCTACACGATTTTTGCCTGTGAAGATGTGGTTCATCAATTTGAAAAGCGCTGTAAGGATTCGGCTAAGGAAGACTCTGATTTTAGTCATCTCTATTCAGATGAGCGATTTCAAGCCATTACTGCAACTGAACAGACTCAAGAATCAGTTCAATAATTGTTTTCTGAGTACCTGTACTGGGTGTGGTATTTAGATATAGCGCTATACAAATATGCTCAAGATGTTCTTCTGTTCCCTACTCCCTACTCCCTACTCCCTACTCCCTACTCCCTCAATAAAAAAATCAAGTAATGCCTGAGTTGTTTCCTCTGGAGCTTCCTCTGGCAAAAAGTGACCACATGGAAAAGCTTGACCGCGCACATCTATTGCTCTTTCTCGCCAAGTTTCCAGCACATCATAACATTTTTCCATCACCCCGCGCTTTCCCCACAACACAAGTAACGGACATTCTATTCTACTATTAATATCTTCTGCATCGTGTTCCAAGTCAATAGTAGCTGCGGCACGATAGTCTTCACAAGTTCCATGAATACTGGCAGGGTCAAAACAACGAATGTATTCTGCTATAGCATTCTCGGTAAAAGCAGCTTGGTCATAACTCCACTGTTTTAGTTTGTTGACAAGATAAAATGCGGGGTCAGAACCGATCAGGCGTTCAGGAATATTGTAGGGTTCGAGCAGAAAAAACCAGTGAGAATAAGCAGTCGCCAGTTTTTGGTTGACAGTTTGAAAAATTTTCCTGGTTGGTACAATATCGAGAACTGCTGCTTTTTCCACACAGTGGGGGTGGTCGAGTAAAAGGCGATGTAGAACTCTACCTCCGCGGTCGTGACCTGCTGCCAAGAATTTGGAGTAACCTAGAGCTGCCATAACTTCTACTTGGTCTTGGGCAGTCACTCGTTTGGAATAGGTGAGATGTTGAGGATCGGAGGGTGGTTTGTCACTATCGCCATAACCGCGTAGGTCTGTGCAGATGACGGTGAAGTGTTGGGCAAGAGCGGGAGCGACTTTGTGCCACATAATATGAGTTTGAGGATAGCCATGTAATAGTAGTAGGGGATAACCTTTTCCACCTTTGGCTAAATTAATGGTGGCATTGGAAGTAGGAATTTTATGGTAGGTAAATTGTTCAAACATGAAAATTTATTTGAGTTATAGCGTTTCACGGAATTCAAAAGCCAAAAGTCATGCATTCAAAAGTTAGATTTTATCAGTTCAAAACTTTGATGCTACCGAAATTATTTAACATTTAAAGGAGAAAAGCGGTCGAGGGATGGTGAGGTCTTCTCGCCATATCAATGAGACCAAGAGAAAAGAAAAAATTTTCCTTAAGCGGTCAATCCTATCCGTTTTCAAGGAAAGGTAATAATTAATAATTAATAATTAATTGTTGAATCCCTTTCTATAGATTTTTGGAAACTTTCATCTACATCAGAGAATACTCTATGAGTAATTTGTACTTCTGGGTGAATTTCAATCCATAAATTTGTTTCCTCAGTATGATGAGAATTATGTTGAGAGGGTTGATAGATAATTTTGCAAGGTCCGAGAATATCAGCTTCATGGCATAAATGATGGCGATCGCCCTGCTGAATATTAATTGCTGGTAAACAAGTGCCGTTTTGATGATTAGCATTGATAACGGTAGGCAATATTTGAATAACTGTTTTGCTTGTACGTTGTCCTTTATTCCAAGTACCATCAGGACCACGCCTACCTGGAATAATTTCTGGTATCCCTTGACTATTAAGAGGAATTAGCCAAGACCGTCCTTTTTTATTAGCTCCCTTAATCCGACCTTCTTTCAGCAATACCCGCACCCTAGCAGTTGAGATCTTTAGGAGAAAAGCTGCTTCTGTTGTACCTACTACCATCTGAAAAAACCATTACGAAACACTTATATGATCAGTATAACGTATAGTAGGCAACAGGGAATAGGGAATAGGGAATAGAAGACAAATTTAGTAAGATAATTAATAAAGCTTTTATCGTCAACTAAAAGCAATAGCTGATAGCTGACGGCTTAATGCTTACCATTTCCCTTTTTTTCAAAATTTACAACATTTACAACTGATAACTGAAATAACCCCTTCTTTCTTATACCAATTCATTTTAAAGATGTCACAAATAGTTTTGCTCCTTTAAATGTTAAATAACTTCCGTAAATTACTGTAGCATCAAAGTTTTGAACCGATCAAATCTAACTTTTAACTTTTGACTTTTGACTTATAACTTATTTTCTTCTTTCTTATACCAATTAATTTTAAAGATGTCACAAATAGTTTTGCTCCTTTTAAATGTTAAATAACTGCCTTCAATAATTGATAATTGATAATTACCTCTCTCTCCCTAAAAGGAAGAGGATTGAATCAAAAGAAAATTTTTTCTCTCTTGGTCGATTGGATATGACGAGGAGACCCCGCCATCCCACCCTACGGGAAGCTACGCTAACGACCGCTTGTTTCTGCTTAAAAGGAGAGGATTTTTACCTTAATTATTCGGTAAATTACTGTAGCATCAAAGTTTTGCGCCGATAAAATTTAACTTTTAACTTTTAACTTTTGACTTTTGACTTTTGACTTACTTCCCTCTTCCTTCTTCAATAATTTTTGAACAAATTGCATAAAAATCTTATCTAGGACAGATATATATATGGCAGTCGAAGGAAAGGTGTTTGACATATCAAAAGCTCAAAACTCAGATAACACAAGCTTTTTCCTTCTTCCTTCTTCTTTCTTCCTTCTTCCTTCTGCTATATATGGGGTCTAAGCCAAAATAGTTAGAACTTTGATAAGCTCAACTCATAATCTTCAACTTTATGTGATAGGAGAGCGATCGCTGTGGAGGACCAATTACAAAATCTAATTACCCAAATAAAGCAATATCAAAATCCGAGTCCAGCACGCCAGAAAGCTATTAATCATCTATTGATATTAATTCAACAACTCCCTGGACTATATAGTTCGTCCCACCAGGATTATCTGGAGGCTTTTAATCGGACATTAGAATGGGTCTGCAAAAATATTCAAAATTTTGAATCTCGGCCTCCTTCCTGGGAAAGAAGTTTTGTTGTCTGGATTAATGGTTATTTGAAATGGCGTATCCAAGACTTATATACCCCAGATAATAGATATGACAGTTTGGATAAACCTATTAGTAATGAAGGAGAAAATTTAACAACTTTAGGAGAAATTTTACCAGCTAATAGTCTAAGTTTACTAGAACAGAAAATTGCTGAATTGCAAAAAGCAAAACGTCAAAGAAAAGGTGAGTATTTGAGGCAATATATTGAGACCGATCCAGAAGAAAAGCTCAGGTCATCTCATCCGAAAAAACATCCTGAATGTAATTGTCAAGTATTAGCAATTCAGTTGAATTTTACAGAACCACCAAAAAAAATAGCCGATATTTCCAGAAGTATAAATATCAGTAACCAAACTGTTTATTCCCACTGGAAGCGCAGATGTATTCCATTATTAAGAGAAATCGCTAATCAATTTGGAGAAGAATTATGAGTATGACTTTTTCACAAGCATTAAAAGTTTTTGTGACTGCAGAAGCTCATCGTTATGCAGAGCAATTTGCAGCAGAACAAGCAACTCCTGAAAAAGGAAAACAAGTTTATCTAAATACTCTTGCTGTTGTGGCAGTTCAAACTTATTTGAAGTGTTTAGGTATTCAGACAGCGATTCATCAAGGTGATTGTTGGCATCCTGGTTCAAGAGCAATATTTAATGTGGCTGATTTAGTTTTACCAAATATTGGCAAAGTGGAATGTCGTCCGGTATTTCCTGGTGAAAAAGAATTATTTTTGCCTCCAGAAGTTATTGACAACCGCATGGGTTATATAGCGGTTCAATTTGAGGAGGATTTAAACCAAGTACAAATATTAGGATTTGTTTCTGTGAGAAATATTGATGGGTTTCAAGATTCTATTCCCCTCACACAAATAGAATCTTTGGATGCTTTAATTGACGAAATTGATTGGTGTCAAAAATGGGTTAATTTAGGTCGGTGGTTTGAAGGTTTTTTTCCGGCAGAATGGCAAAGTTTACAGTCACTATCTACATCTACAAGAAGTTTAAGAGTTTCAAGGGATAGTATTTCTCAATCTCCAACGGATGATTTAAGTATTAGTTGTGGGAAAATTATTAATTGGGGTAGTGGAGTAAATGAACAAGCTACAGAATTAGCGGTAAAACTAACGGATAAGTTTGAGGAGGAAATAGATATTTGTGTGCGACTTTCTACTACGAATAAAATTCCATTTTTACCTGCTGGTTTACGAGTGCAAATATTGGATGAATCTGGTAATTCTTGTATGGAAGCTGAAGCTAGGGAAGCGGATGATTGGATACAATTAGAGTTTGGTTGTAAACCTCAAGAACAATTTACTGTAGAAATGAGTTTAAATGAGCAAATAATTAGGGAAAATTTTGTAGTTTAAGATGACCGGAGATAAATATGGAAGTTATTAAAATTATTAAGATTAAACTTATAGATAGTGGTGAAAATGGGTTTCATGTGATTTTAAATTCAATCGGTGCTAATTTTGAGCCGATTGATGGTTTTTTACCATGTCTACCTGCTGAATTAGAAAGTTCTTTTAACCAATGGCAGTCAGCTTATTCTCAGTTAGAAGATGTGAGAAAAGTAGCAACTCGTATTAGTCCACAATCAGTAGTTAATTATTCTAGTTATGAGGAAAAAGAACAAGTTAAAATAACTCTTAATCAATGGTTGGATGGTGGCGATCTTAGTTGGCAACCTGTACGGGATGAATTAATTTCTGTGTTAAGTTCTCTAGGAAGTTATGATTCAGAAATTCGCTTATTTTTGGATATTAAAAATCCTAATTTATGTCGCATTCCTTGGCAAGAATGGAATTTATTTCAGTCTCGTTTTCCGCAAACAGAAATTGCTATTCGAGTTAGAGGTAAAGGAAAGTTTAGACGGCCTCGTAAATCCTCAAAAGTAAGAATTATTGCCATAGTTGGTAAGAGTGATGGTATTAATACACAGTTGGATTTAGAAGTAATTCAAAAGTTAAAAGAAAAGGGTACAGATGTAAGATTTTTAAATCAACCAACACAGGAGATTTTATCTGATACTTTGCGCGAGGAACCTGGTTATCATATATTGATTTTTGCCGGGCATAGTTGTAGCAAAGAAGATGGTTCAATTGGTTGGATATATTTGAATGAACGAGATAAATTAAGTATTAAAGAGTTTAAAAATTCTTTGAGATATGCAATAGATAATGGGTTGCAGTTGGCAATTTTTAATTCTTGTGATGGTTTGGGTTTAGCAAATCAATTAGCACAGCTTGGTTTATCACGAATTATTGTTATGCGAGAACCTGTTCCAGACATTGTGGCAGTTAAGTTTTTGGAGTATTTTTTTGCAGAATTTGCGAATAATCAATCTCTGTTTAAATCTATGAGAATAGCTAGAGAAAGATTAGAATATTTTGAATCTGAATATCCAGGGGCAATGTGGTTACCTACTCTTTGTATTCAAGAAACAGCTTTGTCTCATCCTTTGAGTTGGCAGCAGTTAATTTATCCCAATTTATGGCAGAATTTTATCAGTAAATTTAAGCTGCCTTTAGGAATAACAGCAGGAATTGTATTGATAATTTTGGCGATAAATTTAGTTAAAAATAAATTAACTGAAACTAAAACGACCGGGATACAACCAGAAATTTTACAAAATATTAGTCAGGGAGAAAAGTTGTTAATTTCTTCCGAGAAAAATCCGGCAAAAGAAGAAGGAATAGAACAATTTTATAATGGTAACTTTGCTCAGGCGATCGCTCAATTTCGTCAGTCTCTCCAAATTAATAAAAATGACCCTGAAACTTTGATTTATTTGAATAATGCAATTGCTCAACAAAAATCTGATACTAATATTGGGCAAAAGGTAGAAATTGCAGTTAGCGTTCCTATTAGTCAGGAATCATATATTTCCCAGGAAATTTTGCGAGGAGTTGCTCAAGCTCAAAGCGAATTTAACTGTGGTTTACCGGAAATTTCTCTGGGGATTAAAAATCCTGAAAATCAACTAAATTGCCCTGGTAGTTTCAATGGTAAATTTTTAAAAGTTACTATTGCTGATGATGAATATCTACCAGAAACTGCAGAAAAAATTGCTCAAACCTTAGTAGCAAAGGCAGAAATTATTGCCGTTATTGGTCATTATTCTAGTGATATGACTTTACAAGCAGGAGAGATTTATAACAAAGCAGAATTAGTAGTAATTTCTCCTACTAGCACTTCTATTCTTTTGAAAAATTTCAGTAAATTTGTGTTGAGAGTTGCACCAAATGACAGTCTAGCAGCTCAAACTCTATGGAATTATTTGGAGCGACAAAATTGGGCAGATAAAAAAATAGCAGTTGCCTATATACCTGGTAATAGTTATAGTCAGTCTTTAGCTCAAGAACTTAATAAATTACTCCCAGAACAATTCGTATATAAGTGCAATATTTTGTCCGGGAATTTTAGTGCCAGTGACTGTGTAGAAGAAGCACAAAATCGAGGAGCAGAAATAATGTTTTTAGTCCCGGCCACAGACAGAACTTTGAGCAATGTCATAGGTATAATTAATAATGCTAAAGGATTGAAATTATTGGGTGGAGATTCTGTTTATAATTTCAGGGTATTAAAAGATGCTGGTAAACAAGCAGACCGAGGAAATTTAACCCTTGCTATTCCTTGGCATCGTCACCCTAACTCCCAATTTAGTCAAACAGCTCAAAAGTTTTGGAATGCGGAAATTAATTGGCGTACTGCTAAATCTTATGATGCGACTAAAACTATTATTAAAGCTGTAGATGAAATGATGGGTAATTATTCTCGTAAACAGTTACAAAGAATCTTATCTAATCCCAATTTTTCCCTAGAAGGAGTAACAGGAAAAATTAGATTTAGCGAGTCAGGCGATCGCCAGTTTCTCGAGAAGGATAAACCAGTATTAGTTCAAGTAAAATCTAATGTTAAATCTGGAAAATATGAATTTGTAATTCTGGAGCAATGAATTAAAATAGTAATTTATTTACTTAGGATAAAATTGGTGTATCTTGTAGATTGGGACTTACGCACGGACACTAAATAAAGTGATAGAAAATGCAATTTACCCCTACATATGGCGCTTTCAAGGTATATTTGCGTAAGTCCTGATATGTAAAAATACTTTTTTTCCTATTCCCTATTCCCTATTCCCTATTCCCTATTCCCTATTTCCTAAAACCGATCAATTTTTAGCTTTATTCAAAATTGATATTTACCCGATAAAATGACTCAACAAAATCTTTGGCATAAATTTATTCACCGAGCTAAATTACCCTTAGAAGTAGGAGGATTATTCATTGCACTTATTCTGCTATTTCAGGATCTAGGAGACTTAATAATTCCCATGATAATTTCAGATGTTCCAAACATTAATAATAGTATTGGAGAAAAAACCATGTTTCCTTCTGGGGAAATATCCGCAGAAAAAGAATTAGGAATGAGAGAAATAAAAGAGAAAAGATTTAGTAGTGCCATTTCCTATTTTCGCAAATCTCTTAATCTCAAAAAAAATGACCCAGAAACAGTAATTTTTTTGAATAATTCCATCGCTCAAGCAAAAAAAGTCAATCAAAACAGAAAAATATTAGAAATAGCAGTTAGTATTCCTGCTCATGGAGAAGCTAATGTTGCAGCAGAAATTTTACGGGGAGTTGCTCAAGTTCAAAGTGAATTTAATTGTGGTTTGGCTGAAATTTCTCTAGCTATCAAAGATACTCAACATCAATTAAATTGCCAAGGTAGTCTCAATGGTAAATTTTTACAAGTCACAATTGTTGACGATAAAAATGAGCCAGAAACTGCTAAAAAAGTTGCTAAATATTTAGTCAAACAAAAAGATATTATCGCTATTATTGGTCACTACTCTAGTCCAATGACTCTCAGTGCGGGAAAAGTTTATAACAAACATAAATTAGTCGCAATTTCTCCTACTAGCACCTCAACTATCTTATCGAATTTTAGTAAGTTTGTATTTAAAATTTCTTCTAGCGATAAACTAGCTGCCCAAGCTTTATTTGAGTATTTGGAAGAACTTGGTAAATCTCAAAAAGTAGCAGTAGCTTATGTAGAAAAGAATGAATATAGTGAATCTTTGAAGCAAGAATTTGAGACAGTCCTACCAACGCAAAAATTTGTGCATCAATGTTACTTGAATGCTGGAAATTTTAGCGCTCAAGATTGTATTGAACAGGCAAAAAAACAAGGTGCTGAAGTAATTTTATTAGTTCCAGCAACTGACATAACTTTGACTAATGCCATTGGAGTAATTCATAATTCTAAAGGATTAAAATTAATAGGAGGAGATTCTATCTATAATTATCGAGTTGTAAATGATGCTGGAGAAGAAGCATATCAGAATAATTTGACAGTTGCTATTCCTTGGCATCGTGACCCTAATGACGAGTTTACTCAAAAATCAAAAAAGTTTTGGAATGCTGAAATTAATTGGCGTACTGCTACATCTTATGATGCTACTAAAACTATTATTAAAGCTCTGGATAAAAGTAATGGTAATTATTCCCGTAAAAAATTACAAATAATTTTATCTAGTGATGATTTTGATGTAGAAGGAGTAACAGGAAAAATTAGATTTGGGGAGTTAGGCGATCGCCAGTTTCTCAATATAGATAAATCAGTATTAGTTCAGGTAAAACCTAATGCTAAATCTGGCAAATATGAATTTATTATCCTGGAGGAGGGGATTAGGGGAGTAGGGGAATAGGGGAGTAGGGGAGACCTGGAGTGGAAAAAACGCAGCTAAGAATAATTTGACAGTTGCTATTTTTTTGGCATAGTTTATTTTTCACCAATAATTTCAGATATTTCAAACATTAATAGAAGTCTCATCGAACAGAGCGACAACCTTTCAGTATCCTCATCCTTTTCTTACTTCTTATACCAATTTGAAAAAATAATGTTACAAAACTCTAGTTATAGGGAACAGGGAATAGACAAAAGAGATTCATAGCAAATATTTATCAAACTGGTCTTACTTCTTCACCTCTTCCTTCTTCCTTATAAACATTAAATAGAGTCCAACTATGAGTATTGTGAAGATTAAACTTCTCGAAACTGAAGCCTCTGGATTTCATGTAACTCTCACTGCTAACGATGGTAAATTTGATTCTATTGATGGTTTTTTACCAGCTTTAGCACCAGAATTAGAATCATCATTGAGTAATTGGCAGTTAGCGTATCACCAATTAGAAAAAGTTCGTAAAATTTCTACTATAATTAGTCCAAAAAAAACTATTTCTTTCTCCAGTTCAGAACAAAGAAAACTGGTAATAACTCAGATTAATAAATGGCTAGATTATGACGATAGTCGATGGCGACCAATCCGAGAATAATTAATTTCTCTATTTAGCTCATTGCAAAACTCTGAGTCAGAAATTCGTGTATTTCTAGATGCGAAAAATCCTAAACTACGACGACTACCTTGGCAAGAATGGGGTTTATTGGCATCTCGGTTTCCTCAAGCAGAAATTGTTATGAGAGTCAGAGGAAAAGGTGGATTAAAACCTTCTCCTAGTTATGGCAAACTCAGATCCATCCCTGCTTATTCGCTACGATCTAGGTTTGACAGCGGAAAACCTGATGCCTTCAGTTATAAGTATTACCTTTCTTGGAATAGGAATCTTATTTCTATGGGTACTTTTTTATCTAGAAACACTAATACTTAACAAAAGTTAAGGACAATTAACCTACAAAGTATTTTCTTTATTGGGTACTAAGACCAAACACTATTCCTTTGCCCAAATCAAAGAATTAATTCTAGAAAGTCGCACAGATAGCGATGGAGATAAATCCTATAGATTAGAGTTAGTATTACCAGCAGAAAATCGAAATCATCAATTGGAAATCACTTTCTGAAATAAGAGATTCTGAAATTGAAAAAGTTAAAAAATTAGCTAATGTTGTGGCTGATTTTCTCGAGATACCCCATCAAGAACTGTCAAATAAGTGATCATTTTTTTTGAATGCTTTGGGTGAGTTTAGTAGAATGGAAATGTCTATACATCTAAAATGTTGAGTTTTGTAAACGATACTAGTAATATCTGTAAAATTGCCATGTTTTGTTGATGAATAATATAGTAAGGTGCTTTAATTTCTTACGATTTATTCCTAGCTAGATCGAATTTTGCATAAATTTCCAGAAATTAGCTGATTACTAAGTATAAAGATAAATAGACACTTAATATATGACGTCAATTATGAGGGTGCCTATAGAAAATTACATCAATCTCAAATAGGTGAAATATGATCATGAAAATAGGCGAAATTCTCATCCGCAGACAATTAATTTCTGAAGATCAATTAAATCAAGTAATAGATATTCAGAGTTCATGTCATCAAAAAATTGGTGAGCTTTTATTATTTCAAGGTTGGATTCGAGAAGATGACTTAGAATCAGCTTTAAGAGAACAATATTGGCGAGAAAATGGTTATTGGATCATTGATTAAGTATAGAAGAAGGAAGAAAGCATTTAGTTCTCTAAAAATCCAGCGTTTTCTGAATTTTAAACTTTTGATATGTCCGTCCCCTTTCCTTCAACTGTGATATACATAGGACTTACGCACCTGCAACGTATTTCCGTCCGAATCGACCGACAACGACGAAGCAATCTCAAATCCTAATTTTTCCTACCTTATGCGTAATATCAAGTCCGGTTAAATACTTGTCATTGCGACTGTAGAGGAGTAATCGCCAAGATTACGGAGATTGCTTTCCGTTTCGGAATGCTCCGCAAACATTCCGAAGAATGAGGCATTATTATCTGTGGAGGATTTGCAAAGATAACTATTAGAAGTTAAGAGTAAGCAAAGGTCAAATTCTGATATTACTCAACAGCACTTAGAACAATTAGCTGCGAGTTTAGAACGAAATATTCAGTTAGCAAAAGCTGGAAAAGATACTCGACAAGCAAAAATTCTTAGTCTGTATACAATGGTTCAAGATTCGGCAGGATTATTGTAAGAACTAGAGAATAAATTGCGGAATGCTAATTTGAATGAGTTGGCATAAATTCAATAATTATACAGTTTAAGTGACGAGTTAAATAGCTATCAAAATAATATGAAAATATTTCTTTGATAAGAAGGAAGAAAGAAGAAGGAATAAGGAAGAAGGAAAAGTATTACATTGCCTAAGTTTTAGAGCTTCTATATCTGCCCTGACCTTTGCTTCTACTGCTGTACTTAGTTACTAATCTTTCACAGTTGAAAAAATGCTACCACATGAATACTCTAAGTAGATTTATTTAATTGTATTTCTGAAAATAATTAAGTTTGCATAAATCATTAAATTCTTTCTGATATATTTATAAGTACCAGAAAGAAAATTATGGACAATAAACTTGATTCTCTTTTGTTGGTAGTACTTTTCATAACAACTATGACTTTTTTACGAGAGGAAAAAATACTAATAAATCAGTTAAATGATAGTTTATATCAAGCTAAAACAGCTATTATTCAACAACAAAAAAATCATCAAGAGAACGAACAACCACCCGTTCCAGATAAAAATGCTGGCAGTCGTTAAAATTAATCTCATATAGCAGAAGTAAGAAGGAGGCATCTGAGCTTCACTAAACTTGATTCTCTTTTGTAAGTAGCACTTTACGATCGCTAATCAAGTGAACCTGATATTGGTGGTTTATTCTCATCTGCATATCTTAAATATCACTGAGAAATACATTATATTAACACGGCTAAAAGATGTTAATTTCAGATCGTTTTGAACTGAATATTATAAATTTAGCAGCAAAAACAAGTTGTTATTTGACATAGAGTAATGATGAATCAAATTACAAGGGAATGTTTTTCCCACTATTCTCTCTCTTGGTCAGCATTCCCTCTCTTGGTCAGCATTCCGCAAGCGAGCTGGCGTCGTCGCGGGGTCTGACCGCTTGCATCTGTCGCCAACGCGGGGTGGCACCGCTATTTCCTGCTATGTATTTAAACAACTTAGTCCATTTCGTAAATTTCAGTATATTTAACTAGCTATCAGCTTTTTAAGCTTGGATTAAAATCCCCTTCTAAACTTTAGAAAAATAATCTTGCTGAGTGCTGAGTGCTGAGTGCTAACCGCTTTTTTAATGTAGAATATTTTTTTTCAATAGCCTAAAATAGAATTACAGACAAAAAAATAAATCTCATATAAATATACATTGCGTTAAGGATACTTAGGGAAAATGTTTTTTCTAGGAATTGGATTCTTAATTCTAGGTCTAATATTAGCAATAGTAAGCGGAATATGGGGCTTAGTTCAAGCTTTTAGTGAAGGCACATTATGGGGTGTTGCTTATTTATTTATTCCTTTTGCTTTTGTCATTTTTTATCTAACAAATTGGAGTCAGAGAAAAATCAGAAAAAATTTTATCTTGATGATAATTGGTTTGATTTTGTCTCTTGTAGGGAGTGGAGCATTAGGAAATCATATAACCAATAATTTTGTGGTTAATTCTGCCAATATTCCCGAAAATCCAACTATTACTACTAACTCCGAAAATACTTCAACAAAGATAGAAACAACCGAAGTTATTTCAGACCCATTTATAGACGGAATAAATCTAGCAACAAAAGCAGCCGAACTTGCCCAAATAGCTAATACTCAAACACAGTGGAATGAAGTAGCGATAACTTGGCATCAAGCTTTAGTTTTAATGAAAGAAGTTCCTGAATCTCACACTAAATATGAGGTAGCCCAAAACAGAATTGATTTATATCGAAATAATCGATAAATTGCTAAGAAAAAGGCTAGCTATTAACGAAGTCAGAAGTCAAAACTCAGAACTTAGAAGTTATTTTTGGAGCGTTGTTCAAAATCCCCATTATAAAAATATTTCACCTTCAAAGGAAGAATTTTAGACTCAATTACTTTGATAAATTAGGAAAAATCAGGAAATGCGTAAATCTAAATTAATCTTAGCAACAATTGTCTCATTATTTTTGGTTAATGAAGTTAGTATTAATCCCCATAGTAATGACATCAGCGAATTAATTAATACAGATACCTCCATTGCTTACGCAGGAAGAAGAGGAGGAAGTTCGAGTAGAAGTAGTTCTGGAAGTTCAAGTAGAAGTAGTTCTGGAAGTTCGAGTAGAAGTAGAAGTAGTTCCCCCAGTCGCAGTAAACCTGTCCGTTCCCAGTCTCAACCTCGTAACTCAAAACCCAAACCTACCATAAATAATATAGTTAAACCGACCAATAACAATCGCCCCACGACAAAACCAGTCCCCGCTTCCGGTAGTAACTCTCAGCGCAGTGGTTCATTTTCTCAACCTAGCAACAATACCAAACTAAACAATAATACTCGCCCCACAACAAAACCAGTCCCCGCTTCCGGTAGTAACTCTCAGCGCAGTGGTTCATTTTCTCAACCTAGCAACAATACCAAACCAAACAATAACACTCGCCCCACAACAAAACCAGTTCCCACTTCCGGTAGTATAGCAATGAGCGCTGGCATCTTTACATGTTACATAGATATTTGCAATGTAATATAAAAGTAACTGTATGAGCTGTATTTTTCATAAATTAGGCGATCGCTAAACCTTAAAGTTTTAAGGATGTCT
>NZ_JAAHGU010000079.1:0-32630 GCF_010692685.1 Okeania sp. SIO2F5
TCCCTTGTTGCTACTACTCGCAAGCTGGGACCCTTGCTTTTTTGAATATGTACGCGATCGCATTTCTCAGACCAGAAATATTCCCTCTCTGGCAACTATTATTGACGATCGCTCTTCTATTAATTCCTTTGGCTGGTCTTGGCAGCTATCATAATTGCCTACCCCATCATATTGAGTGGATACCAAAAAAATACAAATCATACCCCAAATCAGCAATGCCAATACTTTTAGGACTTAGGCATAATATCATGTCCGGATAAGAGCGCAATCAAAAAACTGTCTCTTTCTTCTTCTTTCTTGCCTCCTGACTCCTGAGTCCTTGGTCATTTATTTATAACTGTTCAACCGGACATGATATTAGAAAGTATTCTCATCATTGCGACCGACAGGGTTTGCGTAGCAGTCCGGAACGGAAAGCAATCTCAAATCCTAGTTTTTCCTACCTCATGCGTAAATCCTGACTCTATAAAAAGACGAATTTACATCATGTCCGCTCGGGTAGCGAGATCATAAAATTCTTAGGTGGCGCAGTGGTAGGTGTAAATTCAGGAGGGAACAATGAAAGTGGCGGAAATGTGAGATATTTCTTCAACATTTAGAGGAGAAAATTTGTATTATACTTAATCATCCGGACATAGTATTAATCATCAAAAATTACAACCAATATCCTTAGATAACTATTTGAAATCCCTGCAAGAAAACCATAGTAATTCGCGAGATATACTCACGAATTTTTTTTACCTACAATAACTGTTTAACCAGATTTGATATGAGTATTTATTTTCATAGAAACCATTTGGTATCATTTCCGTTTACAGCGGTTTTCATTTCACTAGACCACAGTAGACATCTCCTCCAAAAGAGGGAGTAGGCAGTAGGCAGTAGGGAGAAATAATTGATAATTTCTGTGTGATAATTGATTTGATTTTTGATTTTTGGAGATGTCTAGTAGGGGCAAATGGCCATTTGCGCTACGCAAAGCTCCGCTTTATATGTCGCGGAGCGAAACGCCCTTACAGGGTTTTGCTGATGACGATGTGGTTCAAAGATCGGCAAAAGCGTTGTAATAGCGATCCGGAAAAAGCTCCTCTAGTTTAGACGGCAAATCTCTTGGGTTCTCACCACTACCTAAATCTCTACTCCCTTATTTATAAGTATTCAATCGTAAATTATATGATATCTATAATAACTACCATTAGCAAGTCTTTTCAGTATCTGTTTTGATGAAAAATCAGCCCTCAAATTTAACTTTCCCGTATTGCTTAACCAACATCCCTCTTACTTCAAACTCTTATAAAAAAACTTAATATTAACAAAGATACCAATGGGTTCTATAAGTAAAGTCACTACATCTACCAATTAACACAATAGCCTAACTGCTACTTATCAAAATTTTTACCAATAAATACAATTTTAGCAAATATTTTAAATCACTATTCAAAGTTAGGCCATAACTTTGTAGAGGAAATTTCAGATATCCAAATACCTAGAATGACAGATTCATTTTCAAAAAATCCGGCTGGTAAATTAAACAAACTGATTAGATAATTTACTTTACATCCGTAACATTTTTATTTTATCCTGCCTAATTAAATAATTTTGTACAAAAATCATCCTAATAGAATAGGAACTCTTGAAAATTAGGAGAGAATTTCAGAGTAACAAGAATGCTTAAGTTCAACACTTTTTGAGCCAAATAGAAATCTAGATTATCTACTCAAATATATAGTGGCCTTAAGGCTTAGTAAAATTTTTTTTTGCACAATTGATAATTTTCAGGATATATTTTAAATAACCCTAACAATTTTCAGTAAAATTGATTTACTATATTATAAAGAGAAGGAGAATTATTAAGAACTATGGTTGAAAATTCAGAAACTCCATTAACGGGAAAAATTTTACTTCAAAAGGTAAAAGAATTTGCTCACTTACCACGAAGGGAAACTGCTAAACGTTGTGGATATTACACAGTTACAAAAAATGAAGAAACTCGTGTTAATCTCACAGATTTTTATGATGCAGTTCTAGCAGCAAAAGGAGTTGATTTAGATCCTGACGGTAGTAAAGATGGGCGTGGTAGAGAACCAACTTATCGAGTTAGCGTTCATAGAAATGGCCAAATTGTCATAGGAGCAACTTATACCGCATCTATGGGATTAAAACCAGGAGATGAATTTGAAATAAAGCTAGGATACAAACATATTCATTTGATTCAAGTAGAATATGAGAAAGTTGATGAGACTAATGGCAATGGCAATGGCTCACAGATAGAAGAATAAGTGAAATGGAGAAGCCGAGGAATTGTAATTAACTAGGATTGGAGATTAATTTTACCTCTAAAATAATTACCTAGTTAATATATAAATATCGTCATGATTCCCGGATTCTCCCTAATTTATTCTTTGTCTACAGGTAAAAATTGAAATAAAAAATCTATATTTTTAGTTGACTCTGTAAATAAGCTGACCAAAAAAATAAGGTCTCAAGCCTCCCCTTATTAAGAGGATAAAAAAGGAAATTCTGCATCTTCTCGCCTCCCTATTGCAGTAAGTAATGACCGCTATTCTGATTTTTTTTCTTCAATTGAATTTTCTTTAACTACTACTTTTTCCTACGGAATGCTAGGCAAACGGTTTTTTGGGGTTCGTCCGCGCGTATTTTAATTCCCTTTCTTCGAGTTTTTTTATAAATGTTGTATTGTTACCATAACCAGCATCAATTTCAGCCATATTCAACCAACTTCCATGCTTGGGAGTATTTTGATATCAAATTCGTTTAATTAGGTATAAAAATATTCTCCATCTCACCATTGCCAAATCTTTATAACTGTGTTTCCCTCCTATACGTCGCTCTACCGACGGCTCCCCTACCTGACTCGATCCTCCTACCTTCAAAAGATTTTATACCGATGCTACCGGATTTGATATTACTCCTGATAGTAAGGGCAGCGATCGCATAGATAAGTATAGCAATGTGCGCTCAGGTATTTACAATGTCCAGCTCAAAGTGCAGTAAGTGAACAGGTGTACAAAAAATAATGTGTAAATATGCCAGCGCTCATTGCTATAGATATATTTTATATATAGCGTTAGGCAAATAGGCTCTTGACATTCCTCTATTCCCTCACAGGAGTCCCCATTCCCTCTCTTGGTCGATTGGATATAGCAAGGTTCCCTCGTCATCCCACCCTTCGGGAAGCTGCGCTAACGACCGCTTTGTCAAAGGGACATTTCCTGTAAAGTATTTAGATCCCACTTATTATTCGTAACATTCTTTTTTCAAATTGGTATAAGTGAATCCCAAGAAAGCACCTCTAACTTTTTCCTCAAATGTCACCCTACTTGATTGACAACTAGAAGCACTCGCTTTTTCGCCCCAATCTCAAAGTGCTCGGCAAAATCTTTGAACACTTCACTAAATAGGGTTTGCTGAATAAATCTTATGGGTGAGGGTAGGAGTCAGGATTTAGAATTCAGGAGGAATGAGCAATGAGGAATTACAGAGGATATAGTCGGAACAATTGTTCTGAGATTTTTCTGCTCTTGTCTGCTAAAAATCCTTACATTTTCAGCTTAAGGGAGCAAAAACCTTGCAATTTTTTAGTACACGCCTTGGCTAATATCTTTATATATCAATATATATCAATGCTTTTAGATTTAATCAGCAAGCCCTAAATAGGTCTATCCTCACCCATGACAATATCCACCAGTATGTCTGTCCAGTTTTAAGTTGAACGAACGCATATCACCACAACTATTCTCGTTTCTAGTTCATAAGGGCTAGCGGTTGTTGGCCTCGCTCTACCCAAGTCCCTCTCATCAATGGATGAAGGCCAATAGTATGGTGGGACTTTTCACAAATTCAGTTAAAAATTGTCAACGATTGGATAAGAATTGCTGAGTTGATGATAGGTTAAAACTTTAGCTATGAATAGCCAAAAATTGAGGAAAAATCTATGGCAGTGCAACCACCTCCACCTCCATCTATTACTCCACGCCAGATGAATTTGTTGCGGATTGTTGCTTATATGGCATGGTCTGACGGACAACTGGCACAAGAAGAAGTGGACTTAATGTTAAATCGATTTAGTAGTCTTTTTGCTACAGGAGATCAGCAGCAACAACTTCAGGAAGAATTAAGGGATTATTTCATGCAAAATATCCCATTAGGGGAGTCAATTCCTAAATTAGAATCCCAACAAGAACGGGAACTGGTGCTAAAGTTGGGTTACGAAGTAATTGCTTGTAGTGCTCGTACTCCTGAAGAACCAAATATTAATGAAGATGAAGAAGCTGCTTATGAAAATTTAAAGCAATTGCTGAATCTTCCAGGTGATATAGTGGAGCGTATAGAAACTGAGGTAAAAACTGAACTGAATAACCAAGAGGGAATAGTTGAGATGATGACTCGTGGTTTACAGGAATTTATGCAAAATTAATGGATTGATGGTCAATGTAGCAACTCATCTATTGTTGCTTTTTCCCTCTTTTACTTTTTCCATAAGAGAAAGTAGGCGTTGGTAATTGATGGGATGATTTATATTTTCGGATAGCACCCCCGTACCTACCCCAATGAGTGACTGGGGGATTGCCCCTACAAATTTCATTCTGTGATTTACCAATGCCAGAAAGTATCAAAGAGGGTATGTTTTAGTTTATTTTGCTAAATTGAAAAGTCAAATTATTGCTATAATTGCAGCTTGAGAATTTGAGAATATCTTAAGCAAATTTAAGAATGTATAGCAGAAGGAAGAAAGAAGAAGGAAGAAGGAAGAAGGAAAGAGGAAAAATCTTACGTTGTCTGAGTTTTTAGCTTTTGATCTGTCCTAACCTTTCCTTCGACTACTATATCTATATTTATAAACTATGTCAGAAATTTAATTAAGAACCTCTAATTGTTTCCTAAATCAATAATCTAATATTGAGTTGTGAGTTTTGATTTTTTTGACATCGATAGTTTCTAGCGTAAATAAATTTTTTATGGCTTTCCTATGTAAAAGCAAAATTTAGTATTTAGGTTTTAATTATTGGATAATTAAAAATATAAAAACAGATAAATTAAGTAAAAAAATAGCTAATCTGATGATGGATAAATCATATATTAGTTACTTAATTTCTAATGGTAATAGTCAACCAACTAATCCAACAAAAATAATTTTAGACCAGACTTTTTCGTATAACAGACCAACCAAGGCTATAATTATCAGGCTACCATACAAAGATGTTTAAATAACTATAATTTAAGACTAAAAATATCAACACTTAGAATCGGCTTTAATATTAATTCTACTGTCTGAAGCTCGCCATCAATTCAGATTAAGTTGAGCCAAAGTTGTCAGAGCATCATAATGTCTCCAGATCCAACCAGAAATTAAAGAAATTACCAACACGAAAGTAGCATTCAAGAAGGAAGAAGGCTTTAGTTATCTAGGAGAGAAGAGACTTGTCGCTTTATAAACTAAAAAATTGTAGAAACCCGCGCTATGTAAAGCTTGTAGTTATTTATCGATCAAAAGACTCGAAATAATTACCCTGTCTAGGTTTTGGAGATTTTTTCTATCTATTTAACGACAAATCTAAGGAAGAAGGAAAAAATAATTCTCTGATATAAAATAATTGGCAATCCTGCAACCGTAATGGTATTGATTGAACTTGGGACAAATTACCTCAGCTCCAATTAAAAGAAAGCGGTCGTTAGCGCAGCTTCCCGAAGGGTGGGATGGCGAGGAAACCTCGCCATATCCAATCGACCAAGAGAGAGCATGTATTTCGGTTTCTTTCCTACTCACAGTTTTTTCCACTCCCCATCTCCTCATGTCCTCATCTCCCCATCTCCCTCTACCATTACTATGTACCACTACCAAATAATTAATTTTAGACTGGTACTTTCTGAAGATTTAGCTTACAAAAAATGCAAAAGTACACAACTAAAAATTATCGAAAAATTGAACAGTAAAAAGGAGAGATTAGTTTCTCTCCTATTGAAAATAACAATTTAACTTGGTTTTTGGGAAATCATACCTGTTTGACGCGCATAGGCAAAAAGACCACCAGCATCAATGACAGGTTTTACTTCTCCTAAAGACTTCAATTGATAACTTATACCAAGAGTATGATTGGTTAACTGATTTTCTTCAAAATCAATAGTAACTTCCTGACCAGTTTCAAATAACTCACATAGGCGATCAACAGACTCCCAAGGATATAACTCCCCAGTGGCTGAACAATTGCGAAAAAAGATGCGAGCATAAGATTGAGACACTACTGCTTGGACACCAGAAGCACCCAAGGCGATAGGTGCGTGTTCCCGCGAAGACCCACAACCAAAGTTTTCTCCAGCCACAATGATTGGATAATGGGTTTTCATTTCTCCCGGTGAGATAAACTTACCGTAGCGATCAGGCAACCCACATAGAGCATAACTGCCTAACTTTTCATATTCATCTGGCTTGGAAGGAACCAAAGTCAAGTACTCGGCGGGAATAATTTGGTCAGTATCAATATTGTCATCTAGTACAAAGATTTTGCCACTTAGGGATTGGGCCATAATCACTTTCCTGTTTTCCCTCTATTGCTGTCGCAAATTTTAACATAAGACTTTTAACTTCAAATAGCTAATACCGTAGACCTCTTGAAGAATTACTAGACTTAGCTGTAGTTGCCGGAAACATAGAACAGAAAAGAGAAAAAAGGATGATAACAGATATAATTTTTACTTATTATATATAGGGGGTATATTTTATACCAAGCGTGAAAAAAGAATGTGACGAATAGTAAGAGGAATAAAAAGACGCGTGCAGGATATGTCCTTTGGCAAAGCGGTGCGACCCCGCGACGACGCCAGCTCCCTTGCGGAACGCGCACCAAGAGAAAAGAATGATTTCCGACCTGAAAAATGGTATTGAAGCTATTCCCATACGACTCCTGACTCCTAAGAAATATCCTAGCTATTTGTAGCAAATATTTATCAATTTGGTATTACAACTCTATTTTTAATCAGAAGTTGGTCATATTAGTGAAACGGCCAGTTTATAAGTAAAGCCAAGGTTTTATAGTGGGAATTAAATTATGCAAGGAATATCTTTCAAAAGTTCTAATACCATTTCTCTGTAATAATGCGCTTAATAATTCTTTCCCAAACCTGAATTTTACTAATAGCTGTTATCTTTTATTCAGCGCAACTTCATAGAGAAATGGTATAACTCTGTCCGTATCTACTATTAGGAAAAAGGTATAAAGTTATTTAAATTTAATTTAATTTTATTGCTTTCTTTTCGGTAATAACTTTCAAGTATGACCAAGAAACTTTAGACAAATTAAAAATGAGATTTAACCATCTGAGTTAACTATTAAATCAATTGCAGTAACTACCAATGACAGATAAAATTAACGATATATTTATACAAGCACGTCAAGGAAGTGTAGCAGCTATTATTCAAGTTCTTAATCAACAGCTTGCTACATTAGATGTAAGAATTAGAGCTATATTTTCTGATGGTGTTTTGCAGCTTTTATGCGAAGCAACTCAGATTGAACAGTTGGAACAGTCTAACCTTGTACAACAAGTTAAGTACATTCTCGAAGAAATCTCACCTCGTAATATCCGAAAAGTAAATATTAATAGTAGAATTGTTCAAGAACAGCAATTACTATGGCTTGATGAAATTACCAGAGATCCAAAAGATAAGTTGCTCTGGTCTCAACAAATTACTTTGACTAAGCCCAATATTTTTAAACAAATAGCACGTCATTTTCAGACAAGTAAGCCTAAACCAACTCCCATATATCTATCTAAAAGTGTCGATCGCGCTCAAATACAAAAGCAAAATCAATTCCAACTGGGTATGATGGGTGGTTTTTTTCTAAGTCTGTTGATGCTAGTTTTGGGCATCCAAGTTAATAAATGGCTAAATTTTTCTAGGTTAGATAGAATATCAGCTCTGGAAAATACAACCTTACAATCTCCGGACTCCACTATTAAAAATTCAGAGGATACTATAGCTGAGTCGAAAGAAGCTTTTGCTCAAGCGGTGCGACTTGCTCAAGAAGCTGCTGCTGATGGTAAAACAGCTCAGTCTCAGGAGGAGTGGACGGCGATCGCCTCCAAATGGCAACAGGCATCACAACTAATGGCCTCTGTTACTCCAAGTTACTCACGCTATGATGTGGCAGTCAATAGAGCTGAACTTTACCAAAAATACAGCGATATAGCTAAACAAGAAGCCGATAAAAAATAAGAAATTCTCTATTTATTTCTGTATAATTTGTATCATTTTTTTACTAAATTCAAAAAATAACTCGACACCTTATTACTCAGGCTATGATGTGGCAGTCAATAGAGCTGAACTTTACCAAAAATACAGCGATACAGCTAAACAAGAAGCCAATAAAAAATAAGAAATTCTCTATTTATTTCTGTATAAACCGAATAATTAATAATTAATAATTAATAATTAATAATTAAATAATATCATGTTCCGGATAATTAGTGATAAAAAAAACTTTCTTTTTCTTCTTCTTTCTTCCCTCCTGACTCCTGACTCCTGACTCCTGACTCCTTCATAATTTATTTATAACTGTTCAACCGGACATGATATAATTTGCGCCTTGAAGCCTCCCCTTTTAAGGGGAAAAAAGAAATAATATTTCCTGATATTCAATTCCGTAACGGTTTTATCCATTATCCATTATCCATTAATGAAATCTTCCTATAACTGTATTAATGAGCGTGCACGGGCAAAACGTGGGTCTTCGAGCCTAAATCCATCAGGGTTTGTTCCGCACTCTAATGCTAAGTAGTAGGTAAATAATTGGAGCGGCACAAGGCAGGTTAAAGAACAGAATGGTTCTGGAACTTTTGGAACAATAACCCACCCTGTTGCGCTAGCATGCAGCGATTCCGCTGCCCCGTCGCTAATTACTATATAAGGTGCACCAATTTCTTGGATAAGTCCCGCTAGCTCGAAAACGCGCCTCTGTGCTGGACCAGTCGGCGCAATCAAAATAAAGAGATCTTCTGTTTCAGTACATTGAAATGGCCCATGCAGCATCGTTTCGATTGACATACCTTCAGCTTGCAAATAAGAAGTTTCCTTAATTTTAAGGGCGATTTCATAAGCTGTGATAGCATTTGGGCCGCCACCAACTAACCAGATGCGTCGCCGATTGACTTGTTCGTGGGCGAAGCGTACCATCTCATTCTCCGTTTCTAGTGCTACAGACAGTAGTTCAGACCGCAAGAGTAGATAAGACTGAAATCGTACCAATATAACTAACGGTATGAGCAGCTGACTTATCCTGTGCAACTGTAGGTAAGGTGACATCGCTTTGTACAGCCTCAGTCGCCACACCTTCGCCGGTAATGAACAACGTGTAACAACCTACTTCACGAGCATATTTGAGAGATTCAACTGTATAAAGTTTATTCCCGCGATGACTAATACCAATGACACAATCTCTTGGTGTTATTCGGGGTCTATAAAGCGCAAAATCAAATGAGTGAAATGTTTGTGTGAAAAGATCTCCCCCATACAAATGCATTAAGTGTTCACCCACGAGAGCTGCATGATATGAAGTTCCAATACCAACTAAAAATAGTCGCTCACAGGAGGCTATACGGGTAGCACAATTATCAATTAAGACTTCATTGCGTTGAGCTACATGAGTAAATGCTTGAGGTTGTGCAAAAATCGCCTCGTACATATGAAAGGGGTGTTTCGATCTTTGTTCGCTAGACATAATAAGACTTTTCCTTGTTTTTAGACCATTAACATAATTCACTAGCTCAAAAAGGAAAGGCACTTTTTTGTTACAATATGTTACAAAATGCTATAGAATTGCTTCCAATGTCAAGGGACTTAGCTGTTCTTTTTTAGCTTGATACTGATAACTGATAACTGAAATGACCCATCTTCCGGAATTTTCGTTTCCCAGTTACAATCAATGGACGGTGGATAGATTTACATAACTTATAGTATGCTCACTCAAGATGCTTCTAAGTCCCTTCGTTGGCAACGCACTCAATATTCTCCTCTGACCAGAAAAATAGATGTTTTTAGTGCCTTCGGAAAATTTTTTTTCTTTTTATGGTGGGACAATTTATTTCAAAATAAGTCTGCCTCTGTGAGAAAGCGTAGGGCTAAGTGGTTGGTGAGGACTATGCTAGATTTAGGCCCAACTTTTATCAAAATAGGTCAGTCTTTATCCACGCGGGCTGACATATTACCGAAGGAATATGTGGAGGAGTTAGGAAAATTACAAGATAATGTGCCTTCTTTTGAAACGACAGAAGCGATCGCTATTATTGAGTCTGAACTTGGTAACTCTCTTTATTCTCTCTATCGAGATTTTCAAGAACGTCCCATTGCTGCAGCTAGTCTTGGACAAGTACATAAAGCCAAGTTACAAACAGGTGAGGAAGTTGTAGTCAAGGTACAGCGCCCTGGATTAAAATCTTTATTTGACTTGGATGTAAAGGTTGTCAAAAATGTTATCCGTTTTTGTCAAAGGTATTTTTCCTGGGCTAAAAGGTATGAATTAGATGCTATTTATTATGATTTTTTTAAAATTCTTTATCAAGAAATTGATTATGTGAATGAGGGTAAAAATGCTGACCGTTTTCGGGAAAATTTTCAAGATTATCCGGAAATAATTGTACCTCTTGTTTATTGGACTTATACTACGGAAAAAGTTATCACTCTTGAATATTTACCGGGAATCAAAATTAACGATAAAGTACGACTAGAAGCTTGTAAGATTAATCCAAAAAGGATTAATCAAATAGGAGTTTGTTGTTATTTAAGGCAATTATTATTAGATGGTTTTTTTCAAGCTGATCCTCATCCAGGAAATTTAGCTGTTAGTTTAAATGGTGGTGTGATTTTTTATGATTTTGGCATGATGGCTGAGGTAAAGTCATTGACGAAAGACCAAATGATTAAAACGTTTTTTGCTATTCTCAGAAAAGATGTTGACCAGGTGCTTAATACTTTGATTACTATTGGTTTAATTGAACCAATGCCGGATATTATGCCTGTAAAAAGATTAGTGAATTTTCTATTGGAAAATTTTACAGATAAACCTGTTGATTTTTATAATTTTGATGAAATTAAGGAAGAACTTTATGTTTTATTTGAGCAGCAGCCATTTCGTTTGCCTTCTCAAATGATTTTTATTCTGAAGTCTCTATCTACTTTAGATGGTATTGCGAGAAACCTCGATCCTGACTATAGTTTGGTTACTTGCGCTCAACCTTTTGTCAAAAGTATTACTGTTGCTCAAGGTAGAGGTAGAGTTGTAGGAGAATTGGCAAAACAGACAAGAGATTTTATTAAGTATAGGTTACAGCAGCCAAGTAAAAGTGAAATTTTAATCCGTCAATTAGAAACAAAAATTGAAGATGGGGAAATTCAATTTAGAGTCCGCTCTATAGAAAATGATCGATTATTAAAACGAATTAATTTAGCTTTGAAAATTTTGATTTATACTTGTTTTTCTGGTTTTACTTTCCTCTCAGCTTCCGTTTTATTGATAGGAGGATTGATGAAGGCAGCAATAGTAGTTTGTATATTATCAGGATTAGGATTTATCTTAGTTTTAAAGTCAGGATTTCAGTTATCCTTCAGAGAAAAATTAGACAAAATGCCAGATAAGTGAATATTTATATATCCGTATCAATTATCTTCATTGACCAAAAAATAAGGTCTCAATACTCCCCTTTCAAGGGGATAAAAAAGCGGTCGTTAGCGCAGCTTCCCGTAGGGTGGGATAGCGAGGAAACCTGCCCCATATCCAATCGACCAAGAGAAAATAAAGCTCAATATTTCAATCTCAATACTTCAGGCAGAGGTACTGATAACTGATAACTGAAATGGCCTTTCTCAAATTCAAATTATCTGGAAAATATTAAGCATCAGGACTTCATTATTTACTCTTGACTCCCTATTTTTTATACTACGTTTTGAAGCGCGGAATGCAGATTTAACTTATTTATTTATGGCAACCAATTCCATAATCAGCAATTATAGCAGTCTAAAGAAAGGTTAGGACAGTTAAAAAGTTTAAAACTCAGCAACGTAATACTTTTCTTCCTTCTTACTTCTGCATAGATAATGATAATATCAAGACGTTCATATAGTTTTCTTGACTTATCAGTAAAAATGTCTCCTGAACAATTTTTATCATCCAGTATTTGGCGCACCAGAATGAAGACTTACTTCAAACTCATGGATGTTGATCAAAATGGCATCTTGACCCTCTCCGACTTTGAAGAAATTGCAAACCGTTTAATTCAACTTCAAAATGATTCATCAAGGTCTGAAGAAATTCGGGAGATGTGTCGTTCTGTGTTTCAGTATTTTATTGCTGGAGGGGAACCAGTTGATAGTAACACTCAAATTACTGAAGAAGATTTGATTGCTAAAGTTGTAAAGATCGTATCCTTAAGTGAATCTCCAGATAAAGCACTTGCAGTAGCCAGACACAAAAACGAACTCTTCTTTGATATTATAGACACCGATCACTCTGGACAAATATCCCGCGAAGAGTACCGTAAGTACCTGGCACTATACACCGGAGTAGAACAACCTGACCATGCTGACCAAGCTTTTGATAGCATTGACTCAGATAAGTCAGGTTCCATCAGTCGTGAGGAATTTGTCGAAGCTCATAGACGCTACTGGTATGAAATTGGCGATGAAAAAGATAATTCTCCCCTTCCTTATGGACAATTAGTAGATTCATAGAACTTTAGTAATGATAAACAAGTAGCGGTTTTGGTCGGAATATTTCTCCTAGAAATAAGTTATACCGACCTGCCTAACTATCTCCACAGAACTACTAAAGTATTTTGTAAAATATTATTTTGACCAAGAAATATGCTTTCAAGTCTCCTCCTTCAAGGGGATAAAAAAGGAAATTTCGGATTTCAAACCTCCAACTTTAGGAGGAGATAATGATAACTGATAACTGATAACTGAAATGACTTCTCTTTGTTGGAAGTGCTGATAGTAAATGATAGTAATAGCAAAAAGTTACCAATATTTTTTATATTACTAACTTCCTCTTTGCCTCAAAGAAATACTTGCTTAATTTTCTCTATACTACTTTCAGAGGTTTAATTATTAATGAACAAGCAAAATATAATTGAAAAACTATCTCTAGTTGAACATATAGAAGGAGGTTATTTTAAAGAAACCTACCGTTCCGATCTAACTATAAATACTGACAGAGAAGGAAGTGAAAGAAAGTTACTTACTTCCATTTATTATTTGCTCACTGATGACTGCCCAATTAACTACTTCAATAAGAATAAATCAGATATTATTAATTATTTTCACGCTGGTTCTCCCATAACTTATTTAATTGTTGACCCACAAGGAAAATTGTCAAAGTTTAAACTTGGCTTTGATGTTACTAAAGGTCATGTTCCTCAACTATTAGTACAAAAAAATTGTTGGAAAACAGCAATACTTAAAGAGGGAGAATTTGGTTTACTTGGAGAAGCAGTTGCTCCAGGATTTGAATACATAGATATGGAAATGGCTAAACCTGATTCTTTTCGAGCTACTTTTCCTAATTTGTGGGATGAACTATCACCTTATATCAAACAGTAAATTTTAATTTCTGCTAATTTGAAATTTATTAAACTTAGGGGAAATTTCTTCTACTTAGTCGGTTTGTCAAAAGGTTGTCTAATTCTTTTCAATTTCTGAAAAAATCAAGACAAAAATTAGCAGTAGGTTGAGCTTTACTACCTCGCAAAACCCAGATTACTAAACTACGATCGCCAAACATTTCATTTTCTCAAGCTCTAAAAAATTTCCCCGGTGGAAAGGAAAATTAGGTTGCATCCTCAAATAAACTCTGATACAATTATGTTATTGGGTGGTACTCGCCCATACGCTAGACTTTTTATTCAACGCAAAAAATATTAAAGTAGAAAGTAAAAAATAAGCGCGATCGCCTCCCAGGCAACCTCAAACAAAGGCATTCTCTGAAGCAATCCCGAAAAAAAGCGACACCAAAAGTAGAATTAGGATTGCCATAAAAGGGATAACTGATGACTGAAAAAAGGCGATCGCCTCCCAGACAACTCTAGACAACCTTAAACAAAGGCATTCTCTGAAGCATCCCCGAAAAAATGACACCGAAAGTAGAATTAGGATTGCCATCTCAAGCCAACTGTAATAGGTTAATTTTAGTAGGAATAATTCGCCAATATACTAGACTTTTTATTCAACACAACACATTTCCGAAAACCGAAAAAACTCCCTTCATATATCACACAAACAAATTTTTGTCAAAACAGCAAAAAACGACCAAAGAAAAATTAGTCATTTTGAGCAAAGAAAATTCAGATAAATATCGGGCAAGACAACGGCAGAATAGGAATTAACAGCGTTAAAACTCAATCAAGATATAAAATGCGCCAATATTATCATAAGTATAGAATATCACAAAATTGAAAAAAACCTCTAAAAATATTGAAACCTCGTTAAGCAACTCAGAAAAATTTCCCCATTTAACAATCAGACAAAAACGGTAAAGTTTAAAATATTAAAACCAAAAACAGAAACTTATAACTTCATCTAATTTAAACCTCTAAAGCAAAATATTATCAACCAAATCAAAAATGGAAAAAACAAACATTTATTCAAACAAATATTATTAGGCACATCCGCAGCTCATCAATGCAAAATTATTCACCAGACTTAAAACCCAATAAAGTTTCCTACGGAATGCGGAGCTAACAGATAAGACCAAAACCCATAAGATATAGAAGTATTAGATAAACTTTTGAGATTACAGAACTGCCAAAAAATCTTTAACTGAACTTTATTGACCTAAAACCAGCAAATATTATTGTCGGTGACGATGAGCAAACAAAAATTATCGACTTTGGAGTCTCCAAATTTAAAGATAAAAATCCTACTAAAAGCAGAGAAATAAAGAGAAATAATTGGTACTCCTACCTACATATAAAAGTTATGCGCCAGAAGAACTGGCTGAAACCCTAAGACAAAGAGCAGAAACTTTATCTGGAAAACGTAAAGCAGATATGATGTTTGTTTTAGATTGTACTGGCAGTATGCAGGGTGAAATTAATAGAATAAAAGAAACAATAATGGAATTTGCCGATACTATTGAAAAAGATGGAGTAAGAGTTAGAGTCAGTTTAATAGAATTTCGTCGCCTCATTAACGAAGAACATCAAGTATTAAAATTTAACGGGGAAGTTTTTACAGCCTATCCCCATTCTTTTGCGTCAAGAAGTTACTAAACTAGAAGCTTATTGTAGGGGAGATGCACCAAAAAGTAGTTTATGCAGTGATGTTAACATTGCGTCAACCCTTTGATTTAGAAAGTAATAAAGCTATTGTTTTAGTAACAGATGCTCCTCCACATATTTTCGATAAAGAAACTAAAAATATAGAAGAAGTATTAACAGCTATTCAAACCATAGAAGTAGAGCAGTTTTATTTAGTTATTGCCACTCAAGATGTTGAAAGTCAAGTTAATTTAAAGTTATTATTTGGAGTCAAAGGAATGGCATTTGATTTAGGAGAAGGTGATGATTTCCGCATTCGCTATAAAAACTTTAAACAAATTTTAATGTCCCTAAGAAAAACTATTTCTACTGCTACACGCTCTCCACAATTAAATACTGATAATGAAACTCTTAAATATTATGTATTTCGTAAGCATTCAGCCATCAATTATTAGCTAGCCTCATAAGGTAGGAACTGGGTACTTCAGCTATTAATTTTGAGTCCGCTTAAAAGCAAGCTTTGAAATTGAGGAAAGAATAAAAAGTTACTGCCATGAGTCCCCGGACTAAACCTTAGAAGTAATTAGGGCTTACTGATTAAATATCAAAGCATTGACTGATATTGGTTTTAGGCTTTTTATGCCTTTAAAAAGTATGAGCTTTTCGGTAGCTTAGGTTAAAAAAGTGAGGATTTTCACCGAAGCAAAAGCCGAAAAATCACTCTGACAAAACTTAGCTCCTACCTCCTCGCTCATTCCCATTTCTCCTGTCTCCTGTCTCCTACCCCAGCAAAAAGACTTTATGAGCGCAAACCCTAATTATTCATTAATAATTGCTGTTAACGTAGTTCCTCCATTTGTGCAGCATTCCGCAGAAAAGGAGGCTAGCTGAATGCTTACTGTATCCCCAAAAAAAGGTAATAAAATATTTCACTTAAAAAGCGTTTGAGTCCGGAATGCTCCCCTTACCAGATACCTAATTATATGCACAAATTTTTAGGCTGAAGTGCTGAAGTGCGCTCTAGCTGATAGCTAGTTAATTAGATAATTTTTTACCTAACTCGGACTGAATTTTTTCTCTTTGTAGAGAGCGACCAATTAACACTAACTTAGTCTGTTTAACTTCCTCTTTTTGCCACTGACGGTCATAGAAATAATCAAAGCGCGAACCTACCCCTTGTAAAACTAAACGCATTGGTTTATTCGGCACCGCAACAAAACCTTTAATCCGATAAATTTCATCATTTATAGCTAACCTTTTCAACTTTTCTACTAACTCTTTCGGTTCAAACTCTTGGTCTAAAATTAAATGAACAGAATTAATTTCATCATCATGTTCGTGGTCTTCCTCAGTATCATGATGACTAGGTCGAGCATCTAAATCATCTTCAACTGCTGCATTAAATCCTAACAATACATCCGGACTAATTTCTCCCCCAATACAAGGAACTATTTTTACAGTTTTAGGCAACTGTTCTTTTAACCAATTTTGTACTTTATCTAAAGTAGCTTCATCAACCATATCAACCTTAGTTAATAATACTAGATCGGCACAAGCTAACTGGTCTTCAAATAATTCCTCAATTGGTGTTTCATGGTCTAAATTTGGGTCAGCTTGACGTTGAGCTTCCAAAGCATCAATATCTCCTACCAAGCTACCATTTGCCACTGCCTCACAGTCAACAACAGTAACAACTCCATCTACAGTTGCAGAAGTCTTAATTTCCGGCCAACGAAATGCTTGTACTAAAGGTTTAGGTAATGCTAACCCAGAAGTTTCTATTAAAATAGAATCAATTTTTTCTCGACGTTTTAAGAGTTGTTGCATAGTAGGAAAAAATTCTTCTTGCACTGTACAGCAAAGACAACCATTTGTTAGTTCAACAATGTTATTAGTGGCATCTTCTTCATCACAAACTTGACAGGAACGTAGAAGTTCTCCATCTATGCCAACTTCTCCAAATTCATTAACTAAAACTGCAATACGACGACCTTGATTATTTTGTAATAAATGGCGAATTGTGGTAGTTTTTCCACTGCCGAGAAAGCCTGTAATTACAGTAACAGGAATTTTTGCACTCATAAATTTTAATACTGTTTCTTGATAATTTTTTTGACAAATAGAAAATTGAGAATAAGGAACAAGGTAGGAATCAAAAATTAGAATAAATAAAACTAAGTACAAAATTACCTAGATTTATTAGGTATAGCAGAAGGCAGAAGGAAAAAGGAAGAAGGAAGGACTGAAAAATCTTATGTTGTCTGAGTTTTAAGCTTTTGATATCTCCTAAACCTTTCCTTTAACTGCTATGAATATTTTATGAACTATGAAATTTCATCTTTTCTTTTCTTTGGATTTTTTCCTTTATCTATAGCAAAAGCAAATATTGAGTTGCTGAGGAAATAGAGTGATGATGAATCAAATAAGGGGATATGTTTTTCCCATTGTTGTTTTCTGGAGTTCTTGCCCGTTCCCTGCCATTAGAGTTTAAGTAAGTAGGTCTAATTAAACCTTAAAAAAATTGTAGGGGCGGGTTTAACCGAAAGCTTTGACTTAAGTGCGATGAGTTTAAAAACCCCCCTCTAATATTGCATTTATGGGGTTGCACATTATGGAATGATATTGCCAAAAATTAGTTTAGACTTTGACTAAAAACAACCTAATATCAATCATTCTAGCAATTGATTAATCCAAAATCCTGTTCATCAAAAATCTAAAATCATTCGTCACTATGCAACGCCGCATTTATTGATGCTCACCTACTTAGAAATGAAATGAGTTTGAAGCTGGATTCTAAATTTTTTGCGAGGCAAAAAAAGTTAATAAAACTTTCCCTTGTTTTCTAGAGAATTAAGTTTCTTATTTACATTGGAAGTGTAAATTCTATAGCTACATTTAATATCATGTCCGTTTAATAGCGTTCAGGAAAAACTTTCTTCTCCTCTTCCTTCTTCTTTCCTCCTGTACGGGTAAACCACCGTTTTGCCCTACTCCTGACTCCTGACCCCTCCATAGTTATTTATAAGTATTCAACCAGGCATGATTAGCGAACAAACAGAGGAACTACTACAGTCTTGAATAAGGAAGAAAGAAAGACTGAAATACTAAAAAAGTAAATGGGAATAGTATTCAAAAAGCCACTTCTTCTCTACTAACCTCAACCAATTGTAGAAACCCTTTAGACCGTGGGGTATTAAACCCATAAAAAAATCGTAAAGGGTGCTAGTGGGACTTACACAATTTTTAGAGCTTTAATATAGCCTAAACCCTATTTATAGCAGGCAAATACGTTCATGTTTTCAGTCAACCAACCTCAAAAACTGTGCATACATCGCTGTACAAAAAGCGTACCATTGCTTCAGTAAAAGTCTTTAAAGGTTTGTTAGCCCATTGCCTTTGTAATCCTCCTGTTAACTTATACCAAATTATAAAAGTATCAGCACAAAACATCAAGATAAAATAGCGTTCTAGGCTCCATTTATCTCTTACTTGATACTCTTTTAACCCTAACCATCCTTAAGGATTAATTTTGCTTAAATCTCTCCATAAATTAATGGTGGAATTCTTGCTAAAACACCTTTTTTTAACCGCTCAGGTCTTTCAGACCAAGATAATAATCCATCAGATTTAGTATCATAGAGACTCGCACATTCTAATACTGCTGCTGATACTTCTGACAAAATTTCTGTTTGAGATGGTAAATCTCCAAATACATAAGTATGCTTACCAGGAGCAGCAAAAGAAATAGCACAAGAGTGACTACAAGCACTCATACATTCTATTGGTTTTATAGAAAACCTATCCCGTAAGTGCCAATTTTTATATTGCTGGGAAAGTCGATCTAGGAGTTTTTCTCCTCCACTAATACCTTGTCGTTTCCCATCTTTCCAAACACTCGCACAAGTAGTACAAACAAATAGTAATTGTGGCGTAGACATTATGTTTCTTTGATAATTTGCAGGAATTTAATTTTGCTATTAACTATTAACTAAATATGGCGCTGGTGAAAAATACCATTCCAATGGCACCTATTGCTAAACCCAGGAAGCGCATTACAAGAAAAAATTTATTTTCCCAAAAATTACTTACTAATTCAGCAGATTTCATTACCAATAACGCTATTAATAACTGCACCACCGTAAAGCTTAACAAATATGCAAATAAAGGTGTAATTTCTGCACCAATAATTGCCTCTCCATAAGCATAACCATGAAAAATACCAGCAATAGCTGCAAAGATACTTAATAATTGAAGACTTAGCTTCTTTTTAAGAGCTAGCATTGCACCAAAAACAACTACTGATAGAGCGATCGCTATTTCTGTTAAAGGTAGATCAATACTGAGAAGATGGATACCCGTTCCTAATATTACTGTAGCGAGAAAAGATGCTATTATTGATATACCATTGGGGATTCCTACTGCAATTAATCCAACTGCAACTACAAAAGCCAGATGATCTATTCCAATAATTGGATGTCCTACACCAGATAGAAAACCTTCCCACAAACTACTTGGTATTTTTCCACCCATTGGATGATGAGCTATTGCCGATTCTATTGTGCTGAAAAAAATTAAAATTGCCAGCGCTAAAATTACTCTTATTCTATGCAATTGATAACTAACCCTACTTTTTGTGGGTTTGTCATGTATGTCTTTCATCCGTACCTCGCAGATGTATTGATTATTTTTCTTGATAATGTTGGCAGGCATTCTGGCTTAATGAAATTTTAGATTTTACTAAACTCATTTCACAGTTGCGGGACAGCGTTGGATTTACACCAAACTTTCCCTCTTACTTCTAACGACTGACCCTCGCTAGAACCAACATAGTTTAAAGACTATATCACAATATTTCTCTTCTCGATCGAAATTTTTTTGATTTTTATAAATTTTTCAACATTTTCTGCTTAATACATCTTTATCAAAATCAAAAAAATAGTTAGTTAGTATCTAAAACTATATTTATTATGCAAAAAACTAATAAACTGTGGATATAATATAATCATCATCCAAACTATAATTGTAATGATTGAGATCAAGCTTATTTTTATTTTTTGAGTTTTAAATAATCAGGCCAAATAATTATACTTGTTAAACGTTCTGAATATATAAACCTCATCGTAAATTATTTCAATTATCTTATTTACTAGACAGTGCAAAGTTCTGGGAATAACTATTGCTAGTCAAGGGTTTCACAGACTCAAGGTTAAAAAATCTCCATTCACAGAGCGTAGGTGCTGTAAACCTTTCCCAGTAACACTTTCAATCTTGAGATCCAACTGTTTTTTAGCATAACTTTGTACTCTCCAGTTATTGAAAAATTAAAATGGTGAAAAATATATAATATAATTAGAACTGAGAAGTTGTAAAATTCAGACTTATAATATGACTAATATCTGGATTTTTCAATGATCAATATCAAATAACAGCTTTTGAACTCCTCAGAAAAAAACACCCCCACCATCAAGGAAGAAAACAAATATGTCCAGATACGATTCCCATCTTAAATGCTCATTTTGTGGCAAGTCCCAAGATCAAGTTCGTAAGTTAATAGCAGGTCCTGGGGTTTATATTTGCGATGAATGTGTAGAACTCTGTAACGAAATATTAGAAGAAGAAATTTTTAACTCTAGAAAAGATGATACTTCAGCTAGTGAAATCGGAGCGCAATTAGCAAATAATAATTATTCAGGTAAGAGTAAAACTTCCTTAGAAGCAGTTCCAAAACCTACAGAAATTAATCAATACTTGGATCATCATGTAATTGGACAATGCCAAGCAAAAAAAGTACTGTCAGTAGCAGTATATAATCACTACAAACGTCTGAGTTGTCAAACAAATCATAATTCCGACAACAGCCTTGACCCAGATGTGGAATTACAAAAATCAAATATCCTATTAATTGGCCCAACTGGTTGTGGAAAGACTCTGTTAGCCCAAACTCTAGCAGAATTACTAGATGTGCCATTTGCTGTAGCAGATGCAACGACCCTTACCGAAGCTGGTTATGTAGGGGATGATGTAGAGAATGTGTTATTAAGGTTATTGCAAGTAGCAGACTTTGATATAGAAGCTGCCCAGAGAGGAATTATATATATAGACGAAATAGATAAAATTGCTCGTAAAGGTGAAAATACTTCCATCACAAGAGATGTATCTGGAGAAGGAGTACAACAAGCTCTATTAAAAATCTTGGAGGGGACAATAGTTAATGTCCCACCACAAGGAGGGCGTAAACATCCCTATCAAGATTTTATTCAGCTTGATACCAATTCAATTTTATTTATTTGTGGTGGTGCTTTTGTCGGATTAGAAAAAATAGTCGAACAACGACAGGGAAAAAAATCATTGGGCTTTATTCAGGCCGAAAATATTAATCAAGATAATATCGCTTTACAGTCAAAAGAAAAACGTCATATTAATGTACTCAAAAATTTAGAACCAGATGACTTAGTTAAGTTTGGTTTAATTCCAGAATTTATTGGACGAATGCCAGTATTAACAGTAATTGACCCATTAGATGAAACGGCATTAATGAAAATATTAACTGAACCACAAAATGCTTTAGTTAAACAGTATCAAAAATTATTAAAGATGGATAATGTTAAGTTAGAATTTCAAAAAGAAGCTCTCAGGGCGATCGCTAAAGAAGCATATAGACGTAAAACAGGAGCTAGAGCATTGCGAGGTATTTTAGAAGAGTTAATGTTAGAGGTAATGTATGAGTTACCATCCCGTAAAGATGTCACCCGTTGCATTATAACTGAAGAAATGGTAGAAAAACGCTCTACTGCTGAATTGTTATGGCATCCAACTTGGCATAAACAGCATGAGTCTGCTTAAAAATTATCAAATCAAGATTTGACCTTTAGATGTAATATCTTGGATTTGTAGTGAGGCGAAATAAAATATAGTAGAAAAACCTGCTTGATTCTCAACCATAAGTATACAAATCTATTTTGAGCAAAACTTTCTTTAATTTTTGCTATTGCTACATCGAGCTTGTGATATAATAGAATATGTTATCGGTTTCGAGGATCTGTTTAAGTTCGATGGGCGTTTTCCAGTTTTTCTTTACAGACTTGTCTCCGAGTTCTATGTTGTTTAAATTTTTAACTGATTTGGGAGACAGTCTATGTCAATATATGTGGGTAACTTATCCTACGAAGTCACGCAAGAGGACTTAAACGCAGTATTTGCTGAATATGGACAGGTAACAAGAGTTCACTTACCTATAGACCGTGAAACAGGTCGATTACGTGGTTTTGGATTTGTGGAAATGGTCAATGAGGAGGATGAAGAAAAAGCAATTGAAGCTTTGGATGGTGCAAGTTGGATGGGTCGTGACATGAGAGTTAATAAGGCCAAGCCACGAGAAAATAAGGGTGGTGGTAACTACGGTGGTGGCGATAATCGTAAATTCTCTCGTAACAGATAATAACTTATCAAAAACGTTGCTAGAAAGAATGTCCCCTCAAATAGACATAGGTGTAAAAAAGAATGTAGAAACGTTGAGCACTCAAACAGAAGACAGGGATCGGGGAGAATAGGAAAACTCGATCTAGACCAATAGCAGAGGTTATTTGAACGCTAATAAATGGACTGTATATAACCTCTCTACAAGAGTTGCTAGCATAGAAATATTTAATTTCTGGAAATGTCTAATGTATTGGGTGTAAGCATAAACGTGTTAGAAAAAATAGACCATATCGGGATATATCTGAAAGCAGACTCTAAAGTGGAAGAAAAAAAATCTGTAGACTGATCAAACCAAATATCTTCAATTAAATTACAAAGTTTTGAGCTACAGTTGGTTGTTAAGTATTCAGAAATCCAGAGAAAATAATAGTAAAAATCAAAGACTCAGCTAATGATGCTAGAGTCTTTCTTCATATAAAATTTTGCTAATTCAATGATAGGAAATTCCTACCTGCTGAAACCGACTTAATACTTCACCCAAACGCTCACATTCAGCAATTAAACTAACCCTCACATAACCCTCTCCTCCACTACCAAAAGCATTTCCAGGAGTCACCACAACCCCAGTTTTTTGTAATAAAGACAAAGCAAAATCAGTAGATCCTACTCCTGCTGGACAAGGTACCCATAAATACATAGTTGCCAGAGTTTTCCGCACATTCCAACCCAACTTTCCTAAACCTTGAATCAGAAAATCTCGACGTTGCCGATAACGCTCTTGAACCTGATGTAAAAATTCATCCGGTAACTGTAAAGCAGTTTCAGCAGCTGACTGTAGAGCAGCAAATAACCCATAATCTAAATTAGTCTTCAAAGTGCGTAACCCTTGAATAATCCGAGAATTACCAACCACAAAACCTACTCGCCAACCAGCCATATTATATGTTTTAGACATAGTGTGAAACTCAACACCAATATCCTTTCCTCCAGGAATCTCCAATAAACTTGTAGGCTGATAACCATCAAAAGCTAACTCAGCATAGCATAAGTCGTGAACCAGCATAATTTCATACTTTTTAGCAAAAGCCACAATATCCTGGAAAAATTCTCGTGGGGCAGTAGCACCAGTGGGATTACTAGGATAATTAAAATAGAGAATCTTCGCTTGCTCTGCAACACTATCGGGAATATCCCCTAAATCAATAATCCAATCATTTTCTGGTTTCAGTAAAATGCTATGAATCTTACCTCCAGCAATTAAAGGGCCACGAAAATGGGCAGGATATGCAGGATTAGGTGCTAAAACTAAATCTCCTGGATTCACATAAGCCAAAGCTAAATGAGTTAAACCTTCCTTAGAACCCAACAGTGGTAAAGCTTCACCCTCTGGGTCAAGTTTTACATTATAACGACGGAAATACCAATTAGTAATTGCTTTCCTGAAACTAGCAGTACCTTCAAAAGGCGGGTAACCATGGTTAGTTACTTTTTGTAAAGCGGCGATGGCGGCCTCTACCACAGGTTGAGGGGTCGCCCCATCAGGGTTTCCCATTCCCAAGTCAATTAAATCTAGCCCTTGTTCGCGGGCACGAGCTTTTAGTTCGTCTAAACGGGCAAAAACATAAGGTGGTAGTGCTTGTACTCTGTTTGCGGGACTAATCCAATCCATATTTATTACAAGTTGAAGCAGAAAATAGGTAGTTCAACAATTAATAATTAATAATTAATAATTAACAATTATCTCTCCTTGAAAAGAAGAGGATTGACTAATAATGAAAATTTTGTCTTCTCTTGGTCGATGGTTGGCCAGCTCAGAGACCTCGCCATACCTCGACCGCTTGTTTCTCCTTTAAAGGAGATGTTTTAAACCTTAATTATTCGGTAAAAGTGAGACTACTTAAAATAAACTATTTTTTTCAAAACATCAGATTTCAATCTTCAGAAATTAGCTGTAGTATCTGCATAGGTATCAATTCGTGACATCTCCCACACGCTCGCTGACGCTATAGTGTGGGCTTCTCGTTTCGTAGTCCCGGTATCCCGTCGGACTCCACGAGCTTTAAGGACGGAATGCCCTACCGCCCTATTTTTGATATTTATCGCCGCATTTAAGTCGCGGTCTATTACTATGCCACAATGGGAACAAGAATGAGTTCGTATGTTTAATTCTTTAGGGACTTTTTCTTCACAATTTGAGCAATCTTGGCTAGTATTTTTGGGGTTCACAGCTATAATCTTTTGTCGAACATTTCCGGCTTTGACACTAAATTTTGTTTCTCTGGCTCTTGTGGGACTGTTGTTGAAACCATTGCTGCTACTAATTGCTCGGGAATTACCCTAAATGGTAAGCGATGAATATCAGAATTGCTATGACAAGCAACTTCAGCAGCACCCCATAATTCAGACAAACTGATTTCTCCTAACCCTAAGTCACCCAAGGTTTTTGGTAAACCAATCTCATCATAGAATTTTAACAGTTGCTGTCTAGCAGTCATAGCTAGTTGGTTGCCTTGTAGCATTTCTTCCAACCTTAGTTGGACTAATATACCATAAGCAACTTTTTCTCCATGTAATGTACCATGACTTGCTGACAAATGAGTTAGGCCATTATGAACAGCATGGGCAGCGACAGTCCGACATTGAGCACCGCCAATACCTCCAATTAAACCTGCTAATAAGACTGTGGCATCAACAACTTCTTGCCAGGTTTCTCCACCAGGTTCTTGTAAAGCTACTGTTGATTTTTGGAAGAGAATATCTCGCAAAACTCTTGCTTGTTGGACAGCAGCAACGGTCATTGTTCGTTCTGAATGGCCACTACTAACTGAGGCTTCGTACCATTTGGCGATCGCATCCCCAATACCAGCTACTAAGATACGGGCAGGCCCAGTTTTGATTAAACTATAATCCAGAATTAGCAGGTCTGGACATTTAGCTAGACTAACATCGTACAAGAAAGCGCCTTGGTCTGAGTAGATGTTTGATAATGCAGTCCAAGCTGCACAAGTGCCTGCTGAGGTGGGAATGGTGACTATGGGTAAGTGACTTTGGTGGGCTAAGAGTTTGGCTGTGTCGAGAGCTTTGCCACCACCAACACCAATTATCAGGTCTGCTTTTTGAGTTGTGACGATTTGGCGAAGATTAGCTAGGCTAGCTTCACTACAGTCCGACCCGTAGTTGGCCTGAGTAAATTTTAAATGATGATTTTGTAGTAAAGGCCCAAGGTGTGGTTGAATGATATCCAAGGAGCGATCGCCTCCTACAATTAAGGGGTTACCACCAAGATGGGCGATCGCTTCTCCTGATTTGGCCAGAGCATTTTTTCCCCGAATAATTTGAGTTGGCGCAATATTTAGGGATAATATAGTTGTTGCTGGTTGGCAGGTATTGGTCTGTTTAATCATGGCGACAAAGGCTAGATTAGAGTCAATTTTATTGAGTATAGGCAAATATTGTTATACTTGCCAGGCTTTCCTGAAAATTTTTAATTTTTTTTTGAATTTATTAAGTTTTATACTAAAGATTGATTATTAATTTTTTTACTGGCTACTGCTAGAGGAATATAATTGAGTATATTATAAATATATGGTGTTTACACATTAATTGTGAAACTAAAAAGTTTTCTGTACTTTTTTCTACTCCATCAAGTATTTAATTATCTAGATAAAATATCAATCTCAGAATGATTTTTTAACTCTTAAAAAACTAACGGCAATTGATGCATTTAGCTATATATTATATCTATACTAAAACCGAAATCAATACAATTCAAACGGTAATTTTAAACCAAGCTGATAGCTAGTTAAAATAATATTTTTTTGACTTATGTAATAATTTTATTCACTCAAACTAAATATTATGTCTATAGTAATAAATATTTTTTCAAGAGGGTTAAAATTTGATAATTTTTTATACTTAACAAGTATTTATTATCCTCTAATTAATGTTTCTTCAGGTATAAAAGTTTAAGCCAGGAGTAGGTACAGTCAAATTTATTAAAATCTCTAACAGTCATAGTATCAGACAAGACTAAGTCTTTGCACAATTAAATTGGGGAGCAAAAACAATGAAAGGTTCATTTGCGCAATACGCTCAAGAAAGCAGCACAGAGATAATACTTTATTATATCAATGGTAATTCAGAGACCTTTAGTTTACCAATCAATTCTCAACAGTTTCAAACTATATTACCACAGTTACTCCAACAACCTTGGATAACTTTTCACTTAATAGATCAAACAGTTTGTATTTCTACAGAAAAAGTGATGAAAATTGAAATAAAACCACCAATAAATCAAATGCAGGGAGAAGGCATCTTTGCCAATTCTCAGAGAATCACCCCTTTACAACGTAATGCTACCAGATAACAAATAATTGAATTTAATAATTTTTTTATAGTAATCATAGAAATGAACAGTGAGCAAATAAAATCAAATGGGAGATTGAATTTATGGTATCAATTAGCAATTTAGAAAAAACTGGTAAATGATTTATTTGAGTTCAGATGACTTTCCCTAGTGATATGAGACAATAAAATAAAATCGGCTTGATTATGCAAAGCCAATTAATTTTTTTAAATCATATCATAGAGAATGTTAAGATAGAATAGGTAATAAAAAAATGCAGTACTCGAAAAAGCGTATAAATTCTGATACTCAAAATAGTAAACAAGACCAAGGTGTGCCCAATAGAATTGTTAGTCTAAGTCGCGGTATTAAGATTCACTGATTAGGTACAATTGGATTTGTACTTCTAGATGCAATTCTTGTATATATTGCTTGGACAAGTGCTTACTCAGTTAGCTCAGAGCTAGTCAGAATTTATGCTAATTAACCAACATTTTTGTTGCCAATTTTATTAATTACTCTAAGTAATATAGCTACTGCTAGTTTGTATGGCGATAGCGAAAGTCATTGTCAGCTTTTTAGCTTATTAAAAATCTGACATTTGCTCAAGTAATTTTACTATTACTGGCTTTTTTATACCAACCAGAATCAATCTACTTGAAGTTACAATTATTTAGTAAAAATAGTTAGTAATACTGCTCCTAACAAATACTGATTTGCTTGTAAATTTAATCCAACCTCTTTACCTAATTGTTCGCGAGCTGTTGGACTATAAAGCTTAATTCCACCAGGAGAAATACTCAAAAACTGAAATTCATCTTGCCACTTAAAATAGGAATCAACTAAGTAAAAATATCCTCCTGGGCGTAAAACTCGACTCACTTCATTAAAAACTTGTTGAGGATGAGGATAATGTAAAAAACTAATTGTATTAAAAACAGCATCAAATTCTTCATCGGCAAAAGACATTTCTTCAGCATTTCCTAGTAAAAAAGTTAAACTTTCTGGATGAGGATTACGACTATTAGCTTGATTAACCATTTCGGGAGATAAGTCTAAACCAGTACCTTGAAGATCGGGAAAATTAACAGCAAGACGATGCAGAAGTTTTCCAGTACCACAACCTAAATCTAGTACATTTGATGGACTTGGCAGATTTACATATTCCAGTAATCTTTGATGTACCGCTTGATAAACTACAGATGGAAATAACCAATCATAATTAGGTGCCCAAAGATCGAAAAATTTTTGTTTAGAGGAAATATTATTTGTCATATAGCAGTTATGTTTGAGTTCATAGGAAAATAAAATTATCTCGTTCCATACAAGCGATCGCCCGCATCTCCTAATCCTGGAATAATATAACCGTGTTCGTCTAATTTTTCATCAATAGCAGCAGTATATAAGGGTATCTCTGGGTGATATTTATGGAAATGTTCAATTCCCTCTGGTGCTGCCAATAAACACAGAAATCGAATTGATTCTGGGTTAGATTCTTTAATCCGATCGACTGCTGCTACTGCTGAATTTCCAGTTGCCAACATGGGGTCAACTATTAACACATCTCGCTGCTCAATATCATGGGGGACTTTAAAATAATATTCTACAGCAACTAAAGTACTAGGGTCACGATACAAACCAATATGTCCCACTCTTGCTGTAGGTATTAACTCTAAAATCCCATCAAGAAGTCCTTGACCTGCTCGCATAATGGAAACAATCACCATTTTTTTTTCAGCAGCTAACATCGGTGCTTCCATCAACTTCATTGGTGTCTGAATTTGTTGATATTTTATTGGTAAATCGCGAGTTACTTCATAAGCTAATAACATTCCTATTTCTTTGAGCAGTTGGCGAAATTGAGCAGTGGTAGTTTCTACTTGACGTAATAATGTCAATTTATGCTGAACTAATGGATGATTAATGATAGTAGTTTTTGTCATTTTATGACCTAGTTTAATTCATCAAATTATACAGAAAATTCCCTCGTATATGAAGTACAGATATTAATAATTAAATGTTCCCTGTGTGGGCATTTTGCCCGCTATGGGTGTATCTCACGACTGGTGGAATATGCTGTATATAATTACCGATTTATGTAATACCAAGTATGATGATTTTTTGCTAAAAATATCTGTTGCCTGTTGCTTATAACCATAGTAGTCTTTTCAATAATTAATAATTAATAATTACCTCTTCTTTTCAAGGAGAGAATTGACTAATCATGAAAATTTTTCTTCTCTTGGTCGATTGGATATGGCGAGGAGACCCGCTCTTGACAGAGCCGCTCCGAAGATCGCCATCCCACCCTTCGGGAAGCTGCGCTAACGACCGCTTATTATCCCCTTAAAAGGGGAGGCGCATACCCACAATTTTTCGGTAATATGAAATACAAAAAATTGTGCAAATATAGGACTCTCCCTATCTCCCTATCTCCCCATCAATCTTTGGTAGCAAACATTAACGTATTTCATATAACATTCTTTTTTTCACACTGGTATAATACCAATTACCATGCATTAATGCTTAACTTAGGTATCAATTCAATTATTAGGTAATTAACACAAACAGAATTACCTTTTTGATAATTAGCACCCTAGGAGTGCATTAATTATTCTTATGTTTATTTCTCTGTACGGACCCATGCAACGTCCCTACCTATTTCTCTGTTCAATAAAATGTAGAAAAGTTTTTGATCGATGGTATAAGTGGGTATAAATAAACCTGAAAACGAAGAATATAAAAATGAAGTATGAAGGCAATTTTCAAGATATTTTTACTGTTTTGAATATCCATCGCAATTTAATATTTACAGATAATTAAATCCACCTAATTAATGAATCAAAAATCAGGGTAATTGACATAGAAATTTAACCCCTACCTAATTGATGCACTGTAGGTGAGGTGTAGGGTATCAAACAATGTAGTGAAAGAAGTAATATCATATACAGATAAGAGCGTTACCAAAAAACTTTCTCATACCTTTTACTTCAAACTCCCTATTCTTCCCTCCTGACTCCTGAATTCTGACTCCTCTGCTTATAAATATTCAACCGGACATCATATAAGTAGACAACAGCAACTATATAATGGATAATTTTTATACTTTTACAGGACTAATATCATGTCCGGTAGCATCGGTATTGTAAGCGTGAAGGTAAGAAAGCAAGGAAGAAGGAGGAAGGTTTTAGTTATCTAGGAGAGAGGGAAGAAGGCTTAAAAGCTTGAAAAAACGTAAATTTCCTGTAGATATTCACCCTTGGTTTTACACAAACGATAAAGTGCGGACATGATATAACCTGATGCCATCTAAATTATTAGAAAATAGAGAACTTTAGCTGAACCGTCTCTAGAGCAAATTTAGATAGAATTTACGATAGTAACGAGGTACATTTTTTTGACTTTATTAAATTCTCGAAAAATCAAAATAAAGTATATACTTCACCACATTAAAAAATCATCTAAATTACCAAATGTATTAACTAAATGAGTTATATACTAATGCTTCCTTTGCTCTAGTAATTTCAATAGTAACTTTGCCACTAAAATCTGGTATTGGAGCTGCTAACTTAGTTAAACTAACCTTGATATTTTGTACTAATGGTTCTTGCAAAATAGCCGTAGCTATCGCATCAGCTACTTTTTCCAATAAAGCAAACTTAGAATTTTTTACAAGCTTTTGGACAGTATTAATTATGCTGCTGTAATCTACAGTATCTTCCAAAGCATCGCTTTTACTTGCAGCATTCAAATCTAACCCTATAGTTAAATCTACTTCAAACCATTGTCCCAATACTTTTTCTTCCGGAAAAAACCCGATGTATCCGTAGCAGCGAATTCCAGTAATTGAGATTGAGTCCATAATTACTAATTAAAAAACTGTTCCATCACTCTTGATTTTAATCGGAGGCGCACCATCCTTTCTTAATTCTGTTGCTATTTTTCGCCCTGCTGTCCATGTGCCCCCTTGTAAGATTTTTACCAGTGGTAATTCTGAGGTATTTAAGTTAAGTTTTTCTTGAATTACTTGAGCAACTTTGTCTAAAAGACTAATAGTTAGCGCTCTCCATTCTACAATAATTTCTGAACCTGGTAAATGTTGTTGTTGTAGAATCAAAGGATTTTTGATTTTTATTAGTTCCATATCTATAAATAAGCCACCATTCCGATATTCTGCTAATCCAGTTAAATCATCTAATCCAATTATTTTTAAACCCAATTCTTGTAATGGTTCGAGCAATGAATATGTTAACCATTGAGATAATTTATGAAAAGGTATATATTCATCCCCCAAGCGATCGCTTTTGAGCAGAGAATGAGGCCAAACATCTCCTAAATTAATACCTGAAATAGTACTGCGCCCTGGCCAAATATCTCCCAATCCCTCCAATACAGCATTTAATACTGAAGTAGCTTTAATTGCTTCTTTATTGGCCTGATTTTGCCACAAATAATCAACCATATTTCCTGGACGTGGACTATCAATACCAAATAAATGAGAATCTTGATTTAAAACTTGCCCCAAGCGTTGCAGCAATTCCAGACGACCTTCAAGACCCACCAAGGGATTTTCTGGACTAACTTGGAATCCTTGAGTTAAAGTCTGGACATCAATTTGTGAAAGTCCTCTAGTATCTGCTTGCCAGGGAAAATCGGGATTACTAGAAAAAAAACCTTGACAAAATAGTCGGAAACTGCAAACTGCCAAACCTTCCGAACGACTAAATATTAAGCCAGTTTCAGGTTCAGTGTATTGCCAGTTTGCACCCGCACCCGCATCTAGTAGTACACTAATAATGGCTAAATCAAATTTTACCTTGGCTTTTTCTACAGGTGTGAGTCCTGCCAACATTTGGTCAAGTTCAGCTAGGCGAGGCACATCTCCTACTTGGAAATGTCGCCAACGACTATGGAAGGGTATATCTAGTTTGGGATACTGAGCATAAATAATATTAATGACATAATTAGCGCATTTATCTAGTTGAGTTAAATCGACTTGAAAATTATTGAGTTGGTCTTGACAAGCAAGATTAAAGATGCAATCACACCTTTCTCGAATGGCCTGGGCAGTTCTTAGGTATGTAATAACTTCTGGAATTTTTTTATTCATTAAAAGTCAGAGTTAAGAAATATAATATAAATAGTAAGCTAGAAAAAAATTATCACCGAAAAATTGGGTCTGAAGCCTCCCCCTTCTAGTCGGAAGTAATAACTATAACTGGCTGCACTCTACAAACAGCATCCCGATTCGTCCCCATAAATTAAGTCAATCTCTCTGGCCACCGTCGCGAGTTCTAGAATTTCCAGGTCATTCTGCTTGACAGAGAGCTTGTGTAGATTTTGCCGTTGTTGATGGCTCACTCGTGTAAACTTCCAAATCACCCTCTTTTTTTGAGCAACTGACGTACATACTCAGGACTCAAGTTCATTTGCTGTTCTCGGCGTAGTTTTTCAGCTAGTTGCAGACTGTTGTATAGCAATGAGCGCTGGCATCTTTACATATTACATAAATATTGATAATGTAACATAAAAGTAACTGTATGAGCTGTATTTTTCATAAATTAGGCGATCGCTAAAGGTTAAAGTTTTAAGGATGCGT
>NZ_JAAHGU010000008.1:0-15631 GCF_010692685.1 Okeania sp. SIO2F5
AGGAGACAGGAGACAGGAGACAGGAGGAAAATTACATGGGGATAGTCAACGAAGGGCCGCTCCGCGTCTACGCTCCCCCAAGTAATGCGTGAACACCCCCGTTGACGGTGGGGTATTAAACCCACAAAGAAAATGATAAAAGATTAGACCTCTTATACCAAATTAATAAATATTTGCTACAAATAGCTAGGATATTTCGTAAGGAGTCAACTCACCCCTAACCCACCCCACCCCCGTCCCTCCCAGGAGGGGAATTCAGTCGGAGCGAGTCACACGGGAATAGTTTCAGTACCATTTTTCAGGTCGGAAATCATTCTTTTCTCTTGGTGCGCGTTCCGCAAGCGAGCTGGCGTCGTCGCGGGGTCGCACCACTCTCTTGGTCGATTGGATATGGCGAGGAGACCCGTTCTTGCAGACCCGCTCCGAAGATCGCCATCCCACCCTACGGGAAGCTGTGCTAACGACCGCTTTGTCAAAGGACATATCCTGCATTTGTCTTTTTATTCCTCTTACTATTCATAACATTCTTTTTTCACGCTTGGTATTATATAGTATCCAGATAATTAGTTATCGTATGATGAGCGGAAGACCTAGTCAGAAAGAGGAGCTGTTGGATTGGCGACGTACAGGAGAAAGGAAAGATGATAGTGAGAATTATCTGGAGATATTCCGGAATTTTATGTCTGCATTGAATGGAAACTGCTGCAAAGTCTAAGAAATCTAAATAATGACTTTTTTTTTGTATAACTTAAATAAATTAACCGGAAATTACGAAAAATATTAGAATAATGGTCAGAGGAGATTTTTTAAGTATCTAGAAAATCTACTGAAAAAATCTTTACCCCCATTTTAAAGTGGGGTGAGGAGAGAACAATTAAAGAATAGGAATGTATCTACAAATTTTATACACCACTTTAAAAAATATGATCTAAATATTCACTAAATAGACTTAAAACTCTAAGTATATTTAGGGCAGTTTATCAATTTCCTAAATACCTAATATATAAGTCTTGTTGTAATTACAAAAGCATAGGTACAAGAAATATAGATATAACTAATCGCTTCTACCAAAAAGGTTCATCTTGCAACTTATAAATACTGAAGTTAAATGTTAATTGTATTTGAAATTCTGCACTTCAAGGGTACTGCAAGAGATTTTCAACGAATATAGCGCTGTGCGCAGGCAACAGGCAACAGCTCATCTGGGGGAATAAAAGACCGATAATACAAGACTTTTAGCTATTGGACAGTTTTTGTAATTTGTAAATATGCCAGCGCACATTGCTATAAAGTTGATTTTATTCTTCATTCTTAAGAATAGATTCAATAAGCTTGTGTAGTATTATAATTAATTCTGACAGTTTTAGTTTTTATTATATAAAACTCTTAGCCAGAAATAATTTGTACTACAAAATTAAGTGCGGAATGTTACCTGTATAAGTACTGAAACAAAATAAGATGATTAAACGTCTACTTGACTAACTTAATATGTAAATAAAATAGGTCAGGTCAGGTCAGCTTAAGCAACAGAAGCAAATAAAATTTTTTGAAATTAATTTTCAACTTGTAGATACTGAAGCAAAACTAGGGCATCAAACATCTACTCTACAAACATCATAGATTAGGCTTAATCAATAACTAATGAAGATATATAAATATATTTGTGTTATTTTATTTTAAGGCACATAATTTTGATGTCTAAATTATTGCACGAATATACTGTTATGAATTTTATGATTCGATATTTTTTGCCTAATTTATAGTTGAATCAATTTTACTGTTTGAATCCAAAAAGTCAATATTAGTTAATGAAAATCAGTAAAAAATTACTATGTCAGAAATTACTCCTAATCCAATTATTCCAGATTTCGGCGACGAGGAACCTATTATTAATCAACCACCAAGCGATCCTGCTGAAATTGGTGATGCTGTAACAGTGATAATTGATTCTCCTAACAATAGCAACCAATCGTTGTTTGGTACAAATGGCAGGGATTCGATTTTAGGTCTTGATAGAGATGATTTGATAGAAGGTAGAGGTGCCCAAGACACTATATTTGCTGGAAAAGATAATGATACTGTCTATGCAGGAGGAGATGATGATTGGGTTAGTGGAAATAGAGGAGATGATGAACTTCACGGTAACCGGGGGTCTGATACTATATTTGGCGGAAAAGATAGTGATACCGCCTATGGAGGAAAAGATGATGATTGGGTTAGTGGAGATAAAGGAGATGATTGGGTTAGTGGTAACCGAGGGTCTGATACGGTTAGAGGTGGTGATGGAAATGATACTGTATTTGGAGGTAGAGATAATGACCTAGTGAGAGGTGAGGAAGGAGACGATCTCGTTTTTGGAGGTCAAGGGTCTGATAATGTCAGAGGTGGTACTGGAAATGATAGTGTCTATGGTGGTAAAGATGATGACTTAGTTGCTGGAGAAGAAGGAAACGATCTAGTTTCGGGAAACCGTGGTAATGATACGGTTAGAGGTGGAGGAGGCGATGATATGGTTTTCGGAGGTAAAGGGGACGATCTAATTGAGGGTGGTGGAGGTAATGACTTGCTAGAAGGGGGTCAAGGATCCGATATTTTCCGTTTTGAGTTTTTCGAGTCAGAGACATTTATTTCAGATGGCACTCAGGTATTTGGTTTCGATACTCTCAATAATTTTGTTCCAGGAGATTCTGGAGTAGACAGTCTCACTGACTTTACTTCAGGACAAGACAAAATACAGCTTGATGCTAATAGCTTCGACGAGTTAATTGGGCCTGGTGATACTTTCAACCCTGACGAATTTACTACTCTTGATGAATTTGCTCAAAATCAAGATGCCAACCTAGTCTACGACTCAGACCAAGGTTTAATGTACTATATTGACGCAGACAATAATGCTATACAATTCCTGCAATTAGATAGTAATCTAGATATTACTGGTGATGACTTTGAAACTATCTAGTTTTTTTTTGAGAAAAAGCTGAAACTAGCTAACCATGCTATTAAGTATCTGTGCAAAATTATTTAACACTTGATTAGTAGGGGACAGGGAATAGGGAATGGAATATGGAATAAAATATACTTTTGTGCTTGGGCAGTGGATATAAAAAAAATGGCGTTGATAAATTACAGGATGAAATTTGCAGGGGCAATCCCCCAATGATTAACCGGGGTAGGTTACAGAGCGCTACCCCAAAATTCCAAATTGTATAAACTCAAAGTTCAAAACTCATCACAATGCACTACTATTCAAATATGAGCAGCGAATCCTCAAAAGCATTGAAGTTAGCTGAAGAAAAAGCTTCAAGAGGATTGTTATATCAAAAGCAGGGAAAACTAGAAGCCGCCATATTGTTATACCAAGAAGCATTAACTTTAGTACCAGACCTCCACTACATTCAGTATAACTTGGGAATAGCTTTTCAGCATCAAGGAAATCTATCAGCAGCTTATATTCATTATCAACAAGCGATCGCTCATCATCCACAGCATATTCAAGCTTACTATAATATTGGCATTGTTTTACAACAACAAGGTTTACTAGATCGAGCAATTTCCAGTTATCAAAAAGTCATTAATTTATGCCAATTTAAGGGGGAAAATATTTTCATTCAAGTTCAAGCTTATAGTAACTGGGGTAATATTTTAGTCAAGGAAGGTAGAGCTAAGGAAGCAATCGAAATATTTCAAAAAGCTATTAACTTAAAACCAGATGATGCTTATCTCTACAATAACCAAGGTCAAGCATTTTTAGAGCTTGGTAAAGTAGAAAAAGCTATTACTAATTATCGTCAAGCACTGGCACTTAAGCCTCAATTAATAGTAGCTATTCATAACCTCGGAAAAGTTTATCAACAACAAGGTTTGCACTCAGAAGCTATTGTTTATTTTCAGGAGATAATCAAGCAGTATCCAGAAAATATTTCTGCTCATAGTAATTGTGCTTTTTCTTTTTTGGAATTAGGGAATTTGGCAGCAGCAATACCTCATTTACAAAAGGCTAACGAGGGTAATTATTTTGTGGAAAGTTATTGTGAAAAAGCAGATTTGTTAACAGGGTTAGACGAATTAGAAAAAGCAAAAATAGCTTGTGCTAAATTCCTTGTAAAACTACATTCAAAAGGAAGAATTCAAAAGGAAGAATTCAAAAGGGAGAATTCAAAAGGAAGAAGTCAGAAGTGGATGGGGACTGAAACTCCAACCAATTGTCAAAACCCTGTAGATAGTGAGATATTAAACTCAGAAGAATTCAGAATTCAAAAGGAAGAAGTCAGAAGTCAGGAGTGTATGGGGACTCAAACTCCAACCAATTGTCAAAACCCTGTAGATAGCGAGATATTAAACCCAGAAGAAATAGATAAATTATATTTAGCAGAAGTTAGAGAAAATTTAATCTTAACTTACTCAAGTTTGGGAAATGTATTATTTGAATATGGTGAATATTCACAGGCAGAAAATTATTATCAAAAAGCATTGAAATTTCAGCCATTAAATGTTGATTTACATCTCAAATTAGGCAATAGTTTAGCTAAACAAAAACGCTTCAATACTGCTATTATTGTTTACCATTTAGGGTTGGCAGTTGAATCTTTTGAAGAAGGAAGAAGAAAGAAGGAAGAAGGAAGAAGGCATCCCCCCTTGCCCCCCTTTGAAAGGGGTGAGGAAGAAGGAATAAGGAATAAGTGGATGGGGACTCAAATTCCAACCAATTCTCAACACTCTGTAGATGGCGGAGTATTAAACCCCAGAAAAAAAGATAATTATGCTATTTCTCAAGCATTAGAAAAAGTTTTAGTACAGCGCAATAACTTTGAAGAATTCAAAAGTCAAAAGAAGTCAAAAGAAGTCAGAAGTCAGAAGTGGATGGGGAGTCAAATTTTAAATAATCGAGTTAAATGTCAAGGTTTAAACTGCAAACCTTGTCTCAAACGAATATTTAAACAACTTCAACCAATTCATTTAGGAAATGGTATTTATAGTCTTTCTAAGGAAAAAACACAAAGAATAAATATTGACTTTCCAGAAACACCAAAGTTCGTCAAAGAAGTAGTAAATGGCAGAGCATGGATAGTTCCTCAAAAAAATAATTGGATGATTTGTAATGCCATTGCCATTATTAATCAAGAAAATCAATTATTAGCTGAAGTCTCCCGTGAATACCCAGGTCAGTTGCCAGGATGTGACAAATACGATATCAATAACCATCGGTTTTTTACTACGGAAGAATTACCGCCTTTAGAGGAAATAAACGGTACAGTAGCTGTTTTATCTGGGTTGTCAGGAAACGTTTATTTTCATTGGATGGTAGATATATTGCCCCGGATAGAAATCTTGCGACGCAATGGTATAAATTTTGAGCAAATAGATTGGTTTTTAATTAATAGTACTAAACAACCATTTCAACAAGAAACTCTCCGGATTTTAGGAATTCCAGAAGATAAAATTATAGAAAGCGATCGCCATCCCTATATTCAAGCTAAAAAATTAATAGTTCCATCCTTTTCAAGCCATTTAGCTTGGGTAGAAAGATGGGCATTGGAATTTCACCGTCAAGTATTTTTAAACGGATCGCTCTCTACTATACTTCAAGATGGGTTTAAACGGAAAGAAAATCAGCATAATCAAGTAATTTCTTATCCTGAAAGGATTTATATTAGTCGGAATAAAGCTAAATATAGAAGAGTTATTAATGAAGAAAAAGTAATCGATATATTAAGTGAATATGGCTTCGTTACTATCGAACTAGAAACTCTTTCTGTTGTAGAGCAAGCATCATTATTTGCTAATGCAAAAGTGATAGTTTCTCCTCATGGTAGTGGATTGACAAATATTATGTTTTGCACTCCAGAAACTACCGTAATAGAATTAGTTTCTCCTAACTATATTAAGCATTATTACTGGGTGATCGCTCAACAATTAGGATTAAAGTATTACTACTTAGTAGGAGAAGAATTTACCTATTACCCAATCCGCCAAATCATGTATCCTAATTCCCTCACTGAAGATATTATAATTAACCTTAGTAAACTAGAAAAAATGCTATCGCAAGCAAGTATAATAAAAGTAAATTCCCATCCCACAGTAAAATTTCTCAACGAGGAACAAACTTCTCAGGAAAAAATTCTTCTAGAGAAGAAACTCTCTAATTCCCAAGTTGATGTATTAACCTTTTCCCAAAAAGGTGAAGAAGATAATGTAAGTCGAACTGTAGTAAGTAATCAAATGGCATCTAAAGTTAATCCAACAGAAGCGGCCACTCACTTCCATAAAAAAGCTCTATTCTATTTAGAACGAAAGAAATTAAATGAAGCTAAAGCAGCTTGCGAACAAGCTCTAAAAAATAAACCAGATTTTGCTGAAGCCTGCAAAACAATGGGTATTATTGTGCAAAAAGAAGGTCAAATAGAAGCGGCCTTTGAGTGGTATTCACGGGCTATTAATATTCAACCAAATTTTGCCGAAGCCTATGTTAATATTGGAACTTTATATGCTCGTAAACAGCAGTGGCAAGAAGCAATTGAATATTATCAAAAAGCTATTAATATTAAACCAGATTTAGCCCCAGCCCACCGCAACATAGCTAAAGCGTATCATAAAATTGGAAAAGTAGTAGAAGCAGCAATTTTTCAATATAAAGCCTACTGTCTAGAACCCACAAAAATCAAAGATCAAGAATATATAAACTTAGGCAATACTCTCTTAAAACATCAGAAATTAATAGAAGCTATATCTTGTTATCGTAGCGCCATAAAATTAAATCCGAACTCAGCAGTAGCTTATCAAAATATTGCAGAAGCATTATCCCAAGCAGGTGATTTTGAAGAATCGAATACTTGTTATCGCAAAGCGATTCAATTAGGAATAATAAACCTCTCCAATGTCAATGGTAACTTAGGTAAAAAAACATCTAATTTATCTGCAAAAAATACAGCACATCAAATAAATTCAACAATAATTAACCAGGAAAAAATTGAAGAAGGAAGAAGGGAAAAGTGGATGGGGACTCAAACCCCAACCAATTTTCAACACCCTGTAGACGACGGGGTATTAAACCCAAAATCACAAGATAACATTTCTGTAGAGCGAGATAATGTAGAAGCTTATAAAAGATTAGGAAAAATGCTGCAAAATCAAGGTCAGGCAGCAGAAGCTTGGCAGTGGTATACAAAAGCGATATCTATTGCACCAAAAGATCCAGAAATTTATAGAGATTTAGGTAGTTTATACGGACAACAACAACAATGGCAAGAAGCAATCCAATGTTATCAAAGAGCAATTGAAATATGCCCAAATATGGCAGATGTCAACCGTTATTTAGCAACAGCATTAACTCATGTTGGTCAGCACGCAGAGGCCTCTAAATTTTGGGAAAAAGCTTATTCTCTAGAACCAGAAACAGCAACAGCAGAAGAACATTTGCTCTTAGGTAATACTCTGCTACAAATGAATTTAGTAGAGCAAGCAATATCATGTTATTGTCATGCTATACAAATTAATCCCAAATTAGCAGTAGCATATCAGAACTTAGGGGAAGCTTTGAAACTTCAATCTAATTCCCAACTCTCTAATCCACAAGTTGAAGAAGGAATAAGGAAGACCGAAGTTGAAAGAAAGAAAAAGTCGATGGGGACTCAAATCCCAACCAATTCCAATTTTCAACATCCTGTAGACGGCGGGGTATTAAACCCAAAATCAAAAGATAAAACTTATGTAAATAATAGCGATATAAATCATCATATCTATAGTTTTCAACCAGATATTGCGCAGAAAATTGATGGAGCAATAGATCAGGAGCGGGTCAGTAGTTCTGATCTTCAGTTAGTAGGAAATACTGGTACTTTTCAATCACCATTAAAATATTTTGAACAATTTTTCAAGCAGTTATTTGATCGAGTAGCTGCTGTTTTTAATTTCCATCATCAATCATCGAAAAAATATTTACAACCATCTGAAAATATTCCCAGACTTCAGGGTACAAATAATTCCTTCCCTTTAAAACCAGAAATAGATTTTAATATCAAAGATACAACAGAAACTGCTGGTGAAAACTTATTATTTCCTGTTGAAGTAAATTTAACCAATACTGATAAAAATCAGCAAAAAAAAGCATTAATAAAAGATGCAAGTAACGAATTAGAAAAAATAGAAGAAGCGTTACCAAAAATAGATAGACCACAAATAGAAAGCAGCAATAAAATAGATACACAAATAAACGCTCAATATGTTGATGTAACAAAATCAGCGGTCGTCCTACCCGATGTTTACATTCAACGAGCTATAGCATACAACCAAGAAGGGTTATATGAACAAGTGATCGCCGAATGTCAGCAAGCTATAGCAGTACAACCAGAGATGGCCATGGCGTACAAAATATTGGGTAATGCTCAACAAAAAATAGGCAGTGCTAGTCAACGTCAGAAAGCTAAACAAAATTATCTCAAAGCTATATCCCTCGATAGTCAAGATCCTTCAATTCACGTCAACCTAGGTAGTTTGTATGCACAAGAGGAATTATGGGAAAAAGCAATACCCTGTTATCAAAAAGCGATTGCCATCAAACCAGACTTTGCCGGAGCATACCGCAACTTAGCTAAAGCATGGACTCAAGTTGGTAAACAAGCAGAAGCAGCAGACTGTTGGTATGAAGCATACACTCTAACCCCGGAAAACATCACTCCCGACCAACATCTAAATCTCGGTAATACCCTCTGTCGTCAAGGTCAATTAACTAAAGCCATATCCTGTTATCAGAGGGCGATAAAATTAAACTCAAATTATGCTGCAGCTTATCAAAATTTAGCTACAACTTTGAAGCGTCAAGGCAAGGTAAATGAGGCTGTTATTTATGCTCAAAAAGCTCGGGAAATTAGTAATATTTCAGTCAAAAAACAGGTAGAAGCGAACGGCAAGAAACCTCAACATATTAATCCTGAAGATGTTTTGCAATATTCAAATTCAATGGAAGAAGTCGAAAGTCAAAAGTTAGAAATTGAAGAAGTCAAAAGTCAAAAGTGGATGGGAACTCAAAACCCAATCAATTTTCAACACCCTGTAGATGGCGGGGTATTAAACCCAAAATCAAAAGATAAAAAAGAGAAGGAGAAGTTGCCTCAAATTAATCAAGCAGATTTAATTAAACAAGCCGAAGCAGAATTTGTCAATAGTAAATTCTATGATGCTATCTCTACTTGTGAAGAGGCAATTTCTATAAAACCCCATGCAATAGCTTATCAAATAATGGGCAAATCTTGGGTAGAAATAAATAAACCAGACGAAGCGATCGCCGCTTACCAAAAAGCAATTGAAATTAAACCAGACTTTGGCGAAATTTATGCCAGTCTAGGAGAATTATACGCTCAACATCAACGACAAAAAGAAGCGATCGCTGCATACAAAAAAGCCATCAAACTTGCACCAGACTTAAAAGATAGTTATCGAGGTTTAGTGGAAGTCTTGCTAGACCAAGGAAAAGTTGATGAAGCTGAAGAATTATCTTACAATGCACTCATCCAACATCCCAGTTGGGCAACTGCCCAAGAGTTTTGTACTTTAGGTAGGGGTTTAATAGCAGAGAATAAAACACAGCAAGGTATAGCTTGTTTTTATCAAGCAATTGAATTAAACCCCAAATTATTAGAAGCTCACTATAGTTTAGGCAAAGCTTTAGCAGAAAAAGGAGAATGGTTAGAAGCCATCAATTATTATCAACAAATCATTCAATTAGAAGCGAATGAAACTGAAGAAAATTATTCTGAAAGTAAGATAAATATAGATATAGGAGAAGTTTACCATCTTTTAGGAGATGCCTTACAAGAAATAGGTAAACTTGATGAATCTGTTGCAGCTTATCAACGGGCAATTGAATTAACAGGAAATTAACCAGATTAAGGATTAATAATTTATGGAAAATCAAAACATTTATTTACCACCAAGATTAGAATTAAAAATTGACTTAACAGACGAACAATTTTGGCAACTTTGTCAAGAAAATGATGACCTCAGATTTGAAAAGAGTGCCACAGGAGAACTAATTATTATGTCGCCCACTGGTAGCATTACAGGAGAACGAAATTCAGAACTAAATTTTCAACTAAGAGCTTGGAATCGTCAAAAAAATTTAGGCAAAGTTTTTGATTCTAACAGTGGTTTTAAATTGCCGAATGGTGCAGAAAGGTCTCCCGATTCTTCTTGGATAAGTAATCAACGTTGGGATACTTTAACATTAGAAGAACAAGATAAATTTGCACCATTATGCCCTGATTTTGTAGTAGAACTAATGTCTCCTAGCGATACCTTAGAAAAAACTAGAGCTAAGATGAGGGAATATATAGGAAATGGGGCAAAATTAGGTTGGTTGATTAATCGGAAAAAACGACAATTAGAGATTTATCGACCACAGCAGGATGTAGAAATATTAGAAAATTCCCAAACAGTATCAGGAGAAAATATTTTGCCAGGATTTATTCTTGATTTAACATTGATTTGGTAATAGAGAAAATCTTTAATTGCTCAATAAAAAAAATACAATATTTTTCAAATCCCTTGAATTTATTTATAGGGATTTTTTTTGATTTGTTGTCCGCTCCCTTTTCCCTTCTTCAAAAATACAATCCTTTTTAAATATCCTCAATTGATTTTATCAAAATAATTAGGTCTTAAATCCCGCCTTTTAAGGCGAAATATTTTTGGATGCTTGCTCAAATCCCCTACTTCCCCTCCTGGCTCCCCTCCTGGGAGGGGCGGGGGTGGGTTGGGTTAGGGGTGGGTTAACTTCTAACTTCTAACTTCTGACTTCTGACTTCTGACTTCGTTAATTCCTGTTCCCTGATTAATCAATTATTTCCGGATTTGACTGTGAAATTAGTCTTTTATTAGTAATAGCTAATAATATATTAAAAATAGGACAAAATTAGCCTAGTTAATTAACATCCAAAAGTGATAATTAGAGATTTATTGACCAGAGTAAGGTGTAGAAATATTAAAAAATTCCCAGATACTGATTTATTCTGAGAGTAATTTATTAAAAGATAACTTTTTGAAGATATAGGGTGCATGAAACTAGGATAATCTTCCTAATTAACAATTGAACTTACGATACAACTTAACCCACCAATAAGATATATTTAAGACCGGAGATAGAGATGATGCTAAAAACTCCCACAAAAAATTCCCTACCTACACAACAGCAAAGAATCAATTTTAAGCAGGCAAAAAACTTTTTCAGCTTAGGAAAAGTTTTAGCAAAAAAGGGTGAATGGTTTGAGGCGATCGCCGCTTATCGTAAGGCAATTGAATTAGCTCCTGACTGGAAAGAAGCAAGAAAGTATTTGGCAGATTTAGAAAATCAACTTCAGGAAAAAACAATTAATACCCAACAGCAAATAGAACCTAGCAAAAAGTTGACAATAGCTGATTATCCGTTAGAGAAAATAGCTATACAAGAGGAGCAGGAGTCAGCGATCACTACTGCTACTAATGCAGTTATAGTCAACTCTAATTTGGCAGATGACTATCACGTTAATGGCGATAATTTAGTAGAAAAAGGAGAAAAAGAAGAGGCCATAAAGGCTTATATAAAAGCCATTGAAATTAATCCTGAATTGTGGGAAGTACATCATAAATTAGGTAATTTATTGCAGGAAAGAGAAGAGTTAGAAAAAGCAGTTAATGCTTATAATAAATCTATAGAATTAAAGTCAGATTTTTCTTGGTCTTATAATAATTTGGGGGATGTATTAGTTAAGTTAGAAAAGTGGGAAGAAGCGGTTAGTGCTTATCGTCAGGCTGTTGAGTTGAATCCTGATTTTGCTTGGGGTTATTATAAGTTGGGGGATGTATTAGTTAAGTTAGAAAAGTGGGAAGAAGCGGTTAATGTATATCGTAAATTTATGCAAATTCAACCTGACTTTTCCCCAAAAGTGGAAGAAAAATTAAATCAGTCATTGCATCAGCAAGTTAAAGGAAAATTAGAAGAAGCATTGAGTTATTATCGACAAGCTATTGAGAACGATCCAATGGATGTTGAGAGTTATCAAAAAGCTTTAGAAATTAAGCCTGATGATGCACAGTTGTATTTAGGGTTGGGAAATGCTTTGATAGCTAAGGCAAAGGTTTATTATAATCGTGCGATAGAACTAGACCATAGTTTACATGAAGTTAATAAAAAAAAGTTATCTATTTATTATAAACAGACAAATCAACAATCCTTAACCCAGGCAGAAAACTATGATCGCGCTATTAGTATTAAAGCAGATCATCCGGAATTTTATATTGGTTTAGGAAATACCTATGCTTGGCACAGTCGATTAGATAAAGCAATAGCTTTTTATCGCATGGCTCTTCTACTTAAATCTGATTATCAAGAAGCACAAGTACAACTAAAGCTTTTATTAAACAGAAAAGAAAGACTGAATCAGGCATTTCAAAAATTTTTCACAGATTCAGCACTTTATGCTTTGTGGCTGAAAGAAAATTCACCGAAACCGTCGGACATTGTAAGAATGCCTGATGTCATAGAAAGCTTAGAATACAAGCCAATAATTAGTATTATTGTACCAATTTTTAATCCCCCAGAAGAACTGCTACGGGAGATGATTCAGTCAGTACAAGATCAGATATATCCATACTGGGAATTATGCCTTGCTGATGATGCTTCTTCTATGCCTCATGTGAGAAAAATATTGGAGGAATATTCTGCTCAAGACGAAAGAATAAAAGCAATTTTTAGAGAAAAAAATGGTCATATTTCTGCTGCTTCAAATTCTGCTTTATCAATTGCCACAGGAGATTTTATTGCTTTATTAGATCATGATGATTTGCTAACACCAGATGCTCTATATGAAGTAGCTATACTGCTAAATCAAAACCCTGATGCAGATATGATTTACAGTGATGAAGATTTTTTGAATGAACAAGGGCAAAGGTCTAGTCCGTTTTTCAAACCAGACTGGTCTCCAGACACATTTTTATCAAGAATGTATAGCTGTCACTTAGGAGTTTATCGTCGTAGTCTAGTAAATGAAATAAATGGATTTAGATTAGGTTATGAAGGTAGTCAAGATTATGATTTAGTTCTTAGATTAACTGAGAAAACTGACAAAATTTTTCACATCCCTAAAATACTATATCACTGGCGAATTCATGCAGCTTCTTCTGCTAGTGGTACTGATGCTAAACCCTATGCTTATCAAGCAGCCGTAAAAGTCTTGTCAGAAGCTATTAAGCGTCGTGGAGAAAATGGCAAAATAATTATGAATGAGGAGTTTTTAGGATATTATACAGTCAGGTATGAAATCAAAGAATACAAGCTTGTAAGCATAATTATTCCTACTAGAAATTTAGGCAATATTTTGAATCAGTGTCTCCACTCTATCTTTGAGAAAAGTACATATCCTAACTATGAAGTTATTTTAATTGATAATGGTAGTGATGAACAAGAAACTAAAGAGATTATTGCTTACTGGAAAAATAGAGAACCAAAGCGCTTTAAGTGTTATGAACTTGATATTCCATTTAACTATGCAAAGATTAATAACTATGCTGTAACCAAGGCAAATGGTGATTATTTACTACTTTTAAATAATGATACAGAAGTTAAAACACCAGATTGGATAGAAGGAATGGTAGAGCAAGTACAAAGACCAACAATTGGTGCTGTTGGTGCAAAATTACTATACCCAGATAACACTATTCAACATTCTGGTGTAGTCGTGGGAATTGGTGATGTAGCAGGCCATAGTCACAAAGGTGATCCTGACAATACTCCAGGGTATTTTTGTCAGCTAATTACGGTCAATAATTACTCAGCAGTAACAGGAGCTTGTCTAATGTGCAGGCGAGAAGTATATGAGGAAGTTGGTGGACTTGATGAAGAGCTAGTAGTGGCTTATAATGACGTTGATTTATGTCTGAAAATCCAACAACAAGGCTATCGTAATATTAACTTACCTCATGTTGTTTTATACCATTACGAGTCCAAGAGTCGTGGATATGAAGACACTCCCGAAAAAAAAGCTCGATATCAGCGAGAGGCAAAAATTATGCAGCAGAGGTGGGGAAAAGTTATTGCACACGATCCTTGTTACAGTCCTAATCTAAGTCAAAAGCGAGAAGATTACTTGATCAAACTAAAGACTTACATTGAGATATCACCCATTTCTTTGCCAAAACATCATCCTGAAGCACTTTTAGGATATAGTATAGATTCACCAACACCCGGAAAACATTTTGACTTAGGTGCAATTTTAATTAGGGGTTGGGTGATTGGTAAAAACTCTCCAGCTCAAACAATTAAGATAGTCTGCAATAGTAATATTCTCAGTGAAATTCCTGTGAATCAGAACAGACCTGACGTTGCCAATGTTTATCAAGTACCTGGAGCTGAAAACAGTGGTTTTGAAACAGAATTAAGATACGTTGAAATACCAGATGAAGGAGAAATTTTTATAAAAACTGTTCTTCAAGATGGAAGTATTTTTTTGCTCGGAAAAATAAAATTTCACCAGTATATGATAAAGTAGGTAGTCAAAATTTAAGTATTTTCTTTTTCTTAAAGGCAGCTACAAGTGTTTTCTCAATAAATAGAACTCCACAAAACTTACTCAAACTAACTATAGCAAGGAGCTAATACTATTATGACTAAGATGGGAATTGGATTAATTACTTACAATCGGCTAGAACACCTGAAAAACTGTGTAGAAAGGATTCAATCCTTCACAAATATTCCTTATTATCTTGTAATTGCTGATGACGGAAGTTCAGATGAATCAGCCCAATGGTGCTTGAATCAAGGACTGCCTATTATATCAGGCAAAAATCGTGGGGTTGTCTGGAATAAAAATCGAGCTCTATATGCTTTGATGAAGTACACTGATGTTGACTGTATCTTATTACTAGAAGATGATTGCTGGCCAGCTTCTGAGAATTGGGCTGAACAATGGTATGAAGCTACTTACATTTGGCATCATGTCAATTTTGCCCATCCAAATACTATTTTATCAACAGCTAATACTATTTGTGCTGGAATAGGTACTCCTGAAGATCCTTATCAATCAAAACTTTTGACAGGTCAGTGTACAGGTTGTTCTCGACTTGCTATTGATAGGGTTGGTTATCTAGATACTCGCTTTCGAGGATATGGATATGGTCATGTTGAGTGGACTCAACGTTTTCTGAAGTCCGATCTTCTTAAGCAAAGCAACGGAAAAATTCAAGCCACGCCTTTTATTTACTTATGTATTACAGGCGGTCTTGAACCACATGACGGCCTTAGTTTCGTTACACCAGAACAACTCCAGTATAATGAAAAAGTTTTTCAAGATGTGGCTATAGATAACTCAATTTATCGAGAACCCTGGAATAATGAAGAAGAAAAACTAGAGTTTATCGAAGAATTATCTTCAATTCCTAATCTGAAAAAGAGTCCTTTTAATAATGAGAAAAAATTCCAGTCAACTATATTTACGAGAAGCCTTAGAAAGATATACGAAGGGAAAAGAATTGTCTCTGATATTAAAAAGATGACCGTAGATACATCGGTAGCAATAATGAGTCTAGATAAACCGATAAATAACACCATGTTATCAGATAAATCTGGGATTGAAATTGTCGGATGGGTAATTGGAAAAAAGTCAAA
>NZ_JAAHGU010000008.1:15731-24970 GCF_010692685.1 Okeania sp. SIO2F5
ATATTAAAAAGATGACCGTAGATACATCGGTAGCAATAATGAGTCTAGATAAACCGATAAATAACACCATGTTATCAGATAAATCTGGGATTGAAATTGTCGGATGGGTAATTGGAAAAAAGTCAAAAGCTACCCTAGTAGAGTTTGTCTGTAATGATGAAATAATTCATACAACTTTAGTTAACCATGAGCGTTTAAGTGTCTCAAGAGTGTATCCAAAAGAACCACAGGCAATAAATAGTGGCTTCAAAACTTTAATATCCGATCGGAGGCTATTAGAAGCGAAAGAAATGTTAATTCAATTTGTACTAGAAGACAACAGCCGTATCCCTGGTTATTTGCTTGAGTTGAGTAAGCTGGAGTCAGATAATTCAGCAATTACAGAAAATTAAATATTTGCTCCATACTAAAGTTAATAGGACTTACGTAGTAGAACGTATTTCCGTCCGAAGTGACCGACATCGAAGCAATCTCAAACGCTACTTTTTCCAGCCTCGTGCGTAAGTCCTGATTAATAAAAAGTTAATAATTAGTATGTGCCATTACCCTTTGAATTGTAAACAAAATTGAGAAAGATGATTTATGAAAAAAACTACAAAAATTGACCAAAGCCAAGAAATTATATCTAATATTAAAAAGATGACCGTAGATACATCGGTAGCAATAATGAGTCTAGATAAACCGATAAATAACACCATGTTATCAGATAAATCTGGGATTGAAATTGTCGGATGGGTAATTGGAAAAAAGTCAAAAGCTACCCTAGTAGAGTTTGTCTGTAATGATGAAATAATTCATACAACTTTAGTTAACCATGAGCGTTTAAGTGTCTCAAGAGTGTATCCAAAAGAACCACAGGCAATAAATAGTGGCTTCAAAACTTTAATATCCGATCGGAGGCTATTAGAAGCGAAAGAAATGTTAATTCAATTTGTACTAGAAGACAACAGCCGTATCCCCGGTTATGCGATTGAATTTGGTCAGTTAGAATCTAATGAGTTGGCCTCTTTGCAGAGTAAGCCAGATCGTAAAAGTTCATCTAACTACGATGATTTTATTTCTCAAATATATGTAGAAAATCCCTACAATGGCTTTGATTTTAAACAATATAAAATGGATTTGCAAGGCTGGAACGGCAAACATAAGGTATTTGCTGAAATGATACCTACAGTCAACCCTAAGATAATTATTGAAGTTGGAGTTTGGAAAGGACAGGCAACAGTCCACATGGCAGAGATAGCCACAAAAGCCGATCCTAAAGCGATTGTTATATCTGTGGATACCTGGCTAGGTAGTCCTGAGCATTGGAATCCTCAAAGACCTGATAATATATTTTTGTCTCTCCAGCTTAAACATGGATATCCTGGAATGTACTATCAATTTCTAGCCAATGTGATGTGGAAAGGATTAGAAAACAATATTATTCCATTACCACAAACCAGTACCAATGCTGCCATAATCCTAAAACGCCTGGGAGTGAAAGCGGATTTGATACATATAGATGCTGGTCACGAGTTTGAGAGCGTTTATTTAGACCTTGTGAACTATTGGGATTTGCTGACAGAAGGAGGAGTATTAATAGGAGATGATTTTATACCGGGTTGGCCGGGAGTTAAGAGTGCAGTAGAACAATTTTGCTCAGAGCGGAATCTTAAATTCATTGAAGATTCACCTAAATATGTTATTAAAAAAAATAAGTGATGGAACAACAACAAATCAGAGGTCAAAAAACAAGGTCACTCAAACTATTAGATCAAATTTTGATGCTCTAGTTATCTTTAGAGAAGAATGAGCTAAATTGACAATATGAAAATTTGGGAACACTACCTAGAACAAGCAAAAGATTTCTACAAGAATCAGAACTGGTCAGAAGCGATCGCCTCTTACCAAAACGCCCTCAAACTCAACCCCAACCTCCCAGGAATACATCAAAAAATTGGGGATGCTCTACAACAACAAGCAAAAGCAGAAAAAACTAATCTGCTTAACTTTTACAAACAGAAAATTAAACAAAACCCAGACGATCTACGAATCTACTATCAAGCATTAGAAATTTCTCCCAATGATGCCGAAATTTACCTGGGGTTAGGAAAAGCGTTTGCCAAAAAAGGGTTCTTTGACCGCTCTCAACTCGCCTATCAAAAAGTTCTCCAACTACAACCCAACCATCCCCTAGCAGAGAGTTTTCAATCTACTCAAAATTCCTTAAGCTCCCAAACCCCTTCTCTCCCCCAAACCCCCCAACTAGACCAAGCAAAACAAACCCTTGATACTCTCAACCAAATCACCCTTGATAGTTTCCTCAATACCAACTCTCAACTAAATTTTCCCCTGGTTGAAAATCCAGAAATTAGCATCATTATTGTTCTCTATAACCGAGTAGAAATAACTTTAAGCTGCTTATACTCCCTTTTGAGAAATCCTTTTAAATCTTTTGAACTAATATTAGTAGATAACAACTCCACTGATACCACCCGTCAACTGCTACAACAGATAAACGGGGCAAACATTATTCTTAATCATCAAAATTTTCATTATCTCCTGGGATGTAACCAAGGTAGCAAAATTGCTCAAGGAAACTATCTCCTATTTTTGAATAATGATGCTCAAATTCTCGGCAATAGTATCCCCTCCGCTCTGGAAACCATTAAATCTTCAGATGATATTGGTGCTGTGGGTGGAAAACTAATCCTTCCCGATGGCACCCTCCAAGAAGCGGGAAGTATCATTTGGCAAGATGGAACTTGCTTAGGATATGGACGTGGAAACTCACCTACTGCACCAGAATATCAATTTAAACGTACTGTTGATTATTGTTCCGCAGCTTTTCTCTTAACTCGACGGGATTTGTTTTTACAATTAGGAGGATTTGATGAAGATTATCAACCAGCTTATTTTGAGGAAACTGACTATTGTGTGCGACTACAAAAATTAGGGAAAAAAATTATTTACGACCCTAATGTAAATATTCTCCATTATGAGTTTGCTAGTTCCAGTAATACAGGTTCCAGCAAACAGGCGATCGCTCTGATGGAAAAAAATCAAAAGATATTTCAACAAAAACATAAAGACTGGTTTCCATCTCAATATCCTACCGAACTAAAGAATTTAATATTTGCTCGCACTCAAGCTAGAGAAAAACAAAAACGTCTATTATTTATTGATGATAGAATTCCTCATCCTTGGATAGGTTCGGGTTATACCCGCAGTCATTCTATTCTCTGTAATCTTGTTAAATTAGGCTATTTTGTCACCCTTTATCCAGGGGATCTGGGTTATCTCGAAGATTGGTCAACTATTTATTCTGATATTCCCCAAACTGTTGAAGTTATGCGGGGATATGGGTTAATTCTGTTAGAAGATTTTTTAAGAGAACGGAAAGGATATTATGATTTAGTTTTGATTAGTCGTCCCCATAATATTAAACATTTAAACTCTATTTTAGTGAAAGAAAATCTCCTTAAATCAGCCCAAATTATTTATGATGCTGAAGCAATTTTTAGTATTCGAGACTATGAATATAAACGTTTAAATCAAATTACTTTTACTGAAATAGAACGTCAAAAAGCTATAACAGAAGAAATTAAGCTAGCTAAAAATAGCCATCATATTATTACTGTTTCCTCCCAAGAACAACAACAATTTCTTTCACAAGGTTATACTAATGTCAGTTTATTAGGTCATTCTCTATCAATTAATCCTACTCCTAAAACTTTTGCAGAAAGAGAAAATTTACTGTTTGTGGGTTCAATATATGAAAAAGAATCTCCTAATGCTGATTCTATTTTATGGCTAACTTCGGAAATATTTCCGATGATTCAAGAGCAACTTGGTTTAACAGTAGAATTGATAATTATTGGGAATAATACTGTAGAAGAAATTGAACAAAAAGTAAATAATTTAAACAACCCATCAATCAAAGTATTAGGAAAAGTAGATGATTTAACACCATTTTATAATCAGGCGAGATTATTTGTAGCTCCCACTCGATATGCAGCAGGAATTCCTCATAAAGTACATGAAGCAGCAGCTTATGGTTTACCTATTGTGACTACATCTTTAATTGCTCAACAGTTAGGATGGAAAAATGAAACAGAATTATTAGTTGGTGATAATAATGTAGATTTTGCTCAACAATGTATCAAACTTTATCAAGATTCAGCTTTGTGGAATAAACTTAGAAAAAATGCCATGAAGCGAGTTGAAACTGAATGTTCTCCTCAAGTTTTTTCACAAAGATTGAGTTCTATTTTTAAATAGCAGTCAGCACTCAGCAGTAAATGTGTGCGTTTGCGGAGTATTCCGGTACGGAAAATCGTAGTAAAGATTCAGATCGCTGCCACAGAACAATCAATTGGGATACCAGTTGTGAGGTTGAAAAGTTTGGCGCAACAACTCTGGTTGCAAGTAGTGAAATTCGTCTGGCAAACCAGGTTCCTCCTGATTTTCACTTGGTAGGTTGTACATGGTGGGTAGAGTTTGCTTTGCTGAAAGTGGTGGTTCTGATTGAATTGATATATTCGTCATTTCAGTTATCAGTTATCAGTACCTACTGTAATAGGGAGGTTTGAAATTATGGTTTGGTTCGAGTGGGCGATCGCAAAGTATTGCGGAATATTATCTTTTTGTCTGACTAAAAAATAAAGGGTTTTTTTACTTAGGACTTACGCACTGACAATAGATATAGGGATTTGTGCGTTACGCTGTCGCTAACACACCCTACCAATAGCATTCATGCGTAAATCCTGAAACTACTAATAACGACACTATTTGCGCCCACATTTTTTCACACTTACAGCTTAACATAGGATTTTGACAAATATGAAAGTTGTGTGTAGGAAAAATTTTTGATACTGGAGGAGCGATCGCGATACCCTTTTTACAAGGCGTGAGCTACATCAACTATCCCCATAAATCCCTCTTAAAAAGGGGGACTTCCGGTTTCCCCCCTTGTCAAGGGGGGTTAGGGGGAATCTCCAGCAGTGTACCTAACCCTTACTGAGAAATGCTATATTATAACTGATAACTGAAATGGTGTTGCATAAAAAATCTTGATTTTATGGTGGAAGAAAATTAATTTTTTTCTAATAGTAATTCTGCCAATTCACAAAAACCTTCTGCTTCTTTTTGACTGGTAATATAAACTGGTTGATGATTCAATTTATCCGCATATTCTCGAATATTTGCGACTCCCACCGACAAAGGGAATTTACCTTCATCAAACAGAGTTTCATCATTAGGACTATCACCAACTGTAAGAATTTTTTCTGTTGTTAATTCCGGAAAATAGTCTGACAAAACTTGCAATAAACCCGTCGCCTTATCCTGTTCTAAAGGTTTAATATGACATTGCACAGTACTATAGGTAAAACCATAACCTTTGGAGTGACAAATCTTTGCCATTTTTGTCAGTTCAGATAAATTTAAGTCCTGAATATCAAAAGTAAAATCTGTGAGTCTAAACTGATTATCAACAGATTCTTCAATCCGAGGAAATAGACTTTTTAAGTATTGGAAAACTTCAGCTAAATGTTGTCTATGTAGATTAATATTTGGGATAGAAGTTAAAAATTTAGGTGCTTCGTTATGATTAGGATAAAAGAAACCTCCATTTTCAGCTATCGCTCCTACTACTGGCAGATAATTTTTAATAGCTTGCACCCAACCGGCAGAACGACCTGTAATTATTAATACCTGAATTTTTGCTGCTGCTAATTTTTCTAAACTAAGGAAAAGATTAGAAGTAAATTCACCATTTTTAGTTAATGTACCATCCATATCAGTAGCTATAAGTTGAATATTTTTAAGGCTTGTTTTTGCTACTGTTTCAGAGAGAGGAGTCAAAGGCATAATTAATATTTATGATCGATTATTTCAAAACTTTTGAGATTATATAGCGTTTCTCAAAGTAAGCATTCAGCTCTTAGCAGTCAGCTATCAGCAAATAATGAATAATTCCATATAAGCATGAAGAAACGTAATTTTACAGTAAGTTTTAATTCTATCCAAATTTCTCAATTGCTTTTACCTCCTCCTATCATCAATAGCTGTTAACGTAGTTCCTCCGCAGGAGGCTAGCTAATAGCTGACTGCTGAATGCTTACTTCTCAAGTTACTGAGATACAGTTTTTTCTTCTTTTCTATTCTGTACAGACCTTGCATGCAACGTCCCTACCTGATCCCTAAAAGAAACGAATGCGCGTACCTCACGCTTTTTGGGAATTGCTATATAATAATGTACTAAATAAAGAGTTATTCTCATTATGTTTGAAACAATTACAGCTACAAACCTAACTTTACATGATATTGAAACTAAATTCAATTTACAATTTTCTGAATATAAGCAATTTTTTCGAGAATGGCTTGATAATTTACCAATAATTAATGGTTGAGAAAGACAAGGGTTAGATAAACTAAAAGCTGGTTATCTCAACAATATTAAATATCAAATGTTAGAAAATACTACCATTTTGTTAGTATTAGTACCATTATTATATTTGGCAGATTTATATATTCCTCTCTTTCATATTGAGTATAAAAAATAAGTATAATTTGTGCTACAATAACTACAATTACTACTCTTGAATTATGGAATATCTAAAAAATAGAATATTAATAATCAACCTTCTATCCTAGATAACTAAACCCCTTCTTCCTTCTTACTTCTTCCTTCTTACTTCTGCTATAGAAGATGAGGATCAAATTGTTAGGAGAAGTATAGATATTTTGGTCTTAAAAGAATATTTTTGGGTAGTTGCTATTGAAGCTAAACGGTCACAATATTCTCTAGAAGTAGGATGGCCTCAACTATTATTTTATCTGTTAACTAATCTGACTCCAAAAGTACCTACATTTGGATTATTGATAAATGGCAGTAATTTCAGATTTATTAAACTAATGAAGGGAGATAATTTACAGTATTCTGTATCTCGACTTTTTGATATTCTTAATCCTGGAAACGATCTGCATCAGGTTTTTCAAATTTTAAAGCATTTATCTCAACTGACTGAAGGTGACAATCTGGAATAATCATCATCAACAAATAAATCAGCTATCAAAAGAGGTGAAAATGACAGAAATATTATTGCCAAATTCTTGTACTCTTAGACCTGCATCTGCCAAAGATATTTGGTCTATTCGTAAAGTAGTTTTAACTGCTAAAATTGACCCAACTCAATTAATTTGGCAACAATTTTGGGTAATTGAATGTGAAGAAAAATTAGTAGCTTGTGGGCAGTTGCGTAATTTTGAAGATGCAGAAGAATTAGGTAGTTTAGTCGTTATCAAATCTTGGCAAAAATGTGGTTTAGGAACAATACTAACCAAACATCTGATTCAACAATCAACTAAACCTTTATATCTAGAATGTCTGGGGAAAAAATTAGAATCTTTTTACAGTCGTTTTGGTTTTGTACCTATTTCTTTAACCGAATTACCTCAATCTCTAAAGTTCAAATTTGGTATATCTCAATTAGCTAGAAAAATCTTCAAACTTCCCGTAATAATTATGCAGTATCAAGGAAACAAGTAATATCATGTCCGTTTAATTAGTGATAATAAAGTTCTTAGATGGTAGGTAGTAGGTCGTAGGTCATAGGTCGTAGATGTAAATTCAAGATCTAACACTGTAAACGAAGCAGAAATTTGGGATATTCATTCAAGATCGCTTCAATAGAACATTTTTATTATACTTAATTATCTGGACATGGTATACATCAAAGATTGTTAAATTAATAATTCATCTAACGCTATTCTCAAAAGTTCCAAGAATTGGTGAAAGCAAAACCAACTCTCTTGATTTATTTGGGGAAAATACAACATGATTTTCTTAAACAAAAACGAGTTACAGCAAAGTGTAATTTTAGCAGCTGAGGTGCTTCTGGTGCTTCTGGAGTTTTCACCAATGGATTATCATCTGGTATTAGCATAGATAGTGGTATTATTCTGACTACAGGTGCAGCTACCGATGCTAAAGGTCCTAATGATTCAGATAAGAAAACTACCGACAATGAATTGCCTGGAGATTTTAATTTGGATGGGTTGATTTTTGAAGACCAAAAAACCTTTGATGCAACTATTCTGGAATTTGACTTTCAAACTGAAGGAAGCGATGTTTTCTTCAATTATGTATTTGCCTCTGAAGAATTTGATATTTAAAATTTTATCCAATCGCTCTTAGAGCTGATTTATAAAGTAAATATTAAGAGGATAGATACTTTACATTTTAAGGGTTTGACACTATCTAAGCCCCAAGGGCATAACTTTTGAAAAACCCATGCTAGAAAGGGATTTCAGCTCAGTTTACAAATCAGTTCTTATCGTAATTATATTTTTATTAAAAATATAATCACCTATTTATTAACTTTTAAATATTTTTCATCAATAATTAACCAGATAAAATAAAATCACCTAGCTTATGGCTTACCCCATAAATTTTGAAACGCCTATAGTCATTTTTTTCATCACAAAAACTCTATTGATACCTTCCACTGTTTCCTACTCCCAATTTCTGTAAGAGTCCTCTTAAATCTAAAGCTGGATTTGTAAAGAATTATTACTAAGTTACTCTAGAAGAGAAAATACAATTATTTTCTGGTATAAAGATGCCACTTAGGTTTTTGATTGACTACATATAATTAAGGAAAAGAAAAAATGCTTTACTCAACTTTACTCGCAGTTGGCCCTAATACTTTTAGTTGGAGTCCCAAAATTGCTTTAATTATGATTATTTGTAATATTGTAGCGATCGCCTTCGCTAAGTTTACAGTTAAATATCCTAGCGTTGGACCTGCAATGCCTGGATCTAACTTTTTCGGTGGTTTTGGTGTAGCTGGAGTTTTAGCAACTACTAGCTTTGGTCACATTTTAGGTGCAGGTGTAATTCTTGGTTTGGCAAATATAGGATCTCTGTAACATTTCCCTCAACTATAACTATTAGCAGAAAATTGTTAATTCAATTTTGATTTATTTATGGCAACTTCCCTAAAAGTTGCCTTATTTGTTTACATAACTATTGCGCAATAGCAATAAATCATTGGAACCAAACAACCAGCTTTTTTATGAGGCAAGAGATTTACCATTAAAGGGAGAAGATAGGTTTTTCCAGCTTATTAATGTATTTGACATATCAAAAGCTGAAAACTCAGACAACGCCTGATTTTCCTCCTTCCTTCTGTTGTAGACAACTAAACGCCTTCTTCCTTCTGCTATATATGCTATAACGCTGTAGTGGATTTGCA